>NZ_JACDDV010000079.1 GCF_013816785.1 Sphingomonas sp.
GTGTGGACCTGGGCGATCATCTTCACCCATTCGATCCGGCTCAGGCGAATCAACCGTAAGACCAAGGCCTTCGAGCGCGACTTCTGGGCGGCGAGCGACATCGACGCCTTCCACGCCAAGCGCGGCGAAGAGAAATTGCCGAGCGCGGCGGTGATGTCGGCGGCGCTTGACGAGTGGCGGCGCTCGACCCGCGCCAAGGCGGTCGACCGCGCCGGCACCCGCGAACGGCTCGCGAGCCGGATGAACGCCGCCGTGGCCACAGAGCTCGACCGGTTGGGCGACCGCCTCAACATCCTCGCCACGGTCGGATCGGTCGCTCCGTTCGTCGGTCTGTTCGGCACGGTGTGGGGCATCATGCGCAGCTTCACCGCCATCGCCGGGGCCAACAACACGTCGCTGGCCGTGGTCGCGCCGGGCATCGCCGAGGCGCTGTTCGCCACCGCCATCGGCCTGTTCGCGGCGATCCCGGCGGTGATCGCCTACAACCGCCTGACCCACGGCCTCGACCGGCTCGAGGCGCGGCTCGGCCGCTTCGCAGACCGCTTCCACGCGACCTTGAGCCGCGAGCTCGAGGTCGAGACCGGAACCGATCACTGATGGGTGCCAGCCTCCCATCCAGCTCAAGGCGACGAGGCCGCCGCGCGCCGATGTCGGAGATCAACGTGACGCCGCTGGTCGACGTCATGCTGGTGCTGCTGATCATCTTCATGGTCACCGCCCCGCTGTTGGTCGCCGGCGTGCCCATCGACCTTCCCGAAAGCCGCGCCGGCGCGCTCGACCAGCAGGCCAAGCCGGTCCAGATGGCGATCGACGAGAGCGGCGCGATCACCATCGACGACGCGCCCGCCGTGGAATCCGAGTTGCCGTCTAGGCTGGCGCAAATCGCCGCCGAGCCGCAGCCCCCCGAAGGCCGACGCATCTATTTGCGCGCCGACCGCGGGCTCGAATACGGTCGGGTGATGCGGGTCATGGGCGAGCTCAACCGCGCCGGGCTCAACCGCGTCGCTCTGGTCTCGGTCGGGGGTGAACAACCATGACCCTCGACCGCGCCGAGCTGGCCGGGACCGGCGCCGCGCTGGCGTTTCATATCGCGCTGATCGCTGCGCTGTCGCTCAGTTTGGCGCATGTCGAAAGCACCCCCGAGCCGCCCTCGATGGAGGTCGAATTCGTCGAGGATGTCGGGTTGCAGGCCGCCGCCCCGACCAGCATCGCGACGCCGCCTCCCGCCAGTCAGGCGCCCGAAATCGGCCAGGCCGAACCGGTCGAGCCCGCTCCAGCGCCCGTGCCTGCGCCACTGCCTTCCCCGCGCATTGCCCCGCCCCCGCCGCCCCGTCCCGTCGCAAGGCCTGCCCCGGCAAGACCCGCTCCGGCCCGACCTGCCCCGCGCGCATCGCGGATCGGCGACGACTTTCTCAAGGGCATCGCGGACAGTCCGTCGGCCAGCACCGCACCCGCCAAACCCTCGGCGCCGACCTTCAGCGCCAGCGCCAAGGCCAGCATCGGCCAGGCGATCCTGCGTCAGGTCAAGCCGTGCGCCGACCGCCAGCCGTTCATCGGCGAAGGTGCCAACACGGTGCGGCTGACGGTCAATTTGAAGCTCAACCGCAACGGCCGTCTGGCGCGCCCGCCGGTGGTGCTGCGGACTGCGGGCGACCCCGACCTACGGTCGAAATATGGCGACCTGCTGGAAGACCAGGTGCGCCGCATCTTCGCCGAATGCACGCCGTTGCGCCTGCCCGCCGACCTGTACGACACGCCGACCGGCGGCTGGGGCGACTTCACCTTCGTTTACAGGGTAGACTGAACCATGCGTAAGATCCTGACCGCCCTTCTCATCGGCCTCGCCTCCGCCGCCGGCGCTCAGGACGCGCCGCCGCCTGAGTTCGAGCTGGTCGGCGGCAGCGTCAAATCGAACCAGGCGATCGCCGTCCCGGCCCTGCCCTCGGCGGATTCAACCGGACGCCAGATCGCCGAGGTGATCGCGTCGGACCTTCGCGCCACCGGCCTGTTCACCCCGCTCGGGCCAAACGGCGTCCCGACCTATTCGGTCGAGGAAGCCGGCAACCCGGCTTACGGCACCTGGCGCAGCGCCGGCGCGTCGGCGCTGGTATCGGGCTATGTCGAGACGCGGCCCGACGGGCGAATAACGGTCGCCTGCTATCTGCACGACGTCACCGCCGGGCGCGAGCTGACGCACCAGGGTTTCGCGGTCGGCGCCGGCGAATGGCGCCGCGCCGCGCACAAATGCGCCGACATGGTCTATTCGCGCCTGTCAGGGCAGCAGCCCTATCTCGACACGCGCATCGTCTATGTCGCCGAAACGGGGCCGAAGAATGCTCGCGTCAAGCGCATCGCGCTGATGGATTCGGATGGCAGCAACCATCGTTATCTGACCCCGGGGCGCAGCACCGTCGTCACCCCGCGCTTCTCTCCGCGCGGCGACAAGCTGGTCTACACCGCCTATATCGGCCGCCGTCCGCGCGTCCTGCTTTACGACGTCGCCAGCGGTAGCGAGCGCCTGCTTATTCCCGGCAATGTCATTACCTTCGCCCCGCGCTTTTCGCCCGACGGGCGCGACGTCGTTTTCTCGATGGCCAACGGCGGCAACACCGACATTTACGTCGTCTCGGCCAATGGCGGCGAGCCGCGCCGACTGACTAGCGCGCCCGGCGCAGACACGTCGCCCAGCTACTCGCCCGATGGGCGCCAGATCATATTCGAAAGCGACCGTGGAGGCACCCAGCAACTCTACGTCATGGATGCCGGCGGATCGGGCCAAAAGCGGATCAGCTTCGGCGGCGGCCGCTATGCCTCGCCCGCCTGGAGCCCGCGCGGCGACATGATCGCCTTCACCAAGATCGGCGGCGCGTTCCGCATCGGCGTGATGTCGCCGTCGGGCGGTGGCGAGCGGATTCTGACCGACGCCTGGCAGGACGAGGGGCCGAGCTGGGCGCCCAACGGGCAGTTCGTGATGTTCCACCGCACGGCGCAAGGCTCGGGCGCGACGCGCCTCTACGCGGTGCCGGTCGGCGGCGGGCAGGCGCGGCTGCTGCCAACCCCACTCGGCGGATCCGACCCGAGCTGGTCGCCGCTGCAAAATTGATTTGGACAGGACCAAGAGGAGCAAGACCATGAACAAGACCATCCTGGCAGGCATGACCGGCATCGCCCTGTCGCTTGGCGCCTGCGCGAAAAAAATCCCGCCGGCCGACATTCCGCCGCCCGCGCAACCGGCTGAAACCAACCCCAATTCAGCCGATCCCAATTCGCTCGAGGTGGTCGAGCTGCCGGCGTTGCAAGCCGATCTGGTCGCCAAGGCGGGCTCGGACACGGTCTATTTCGGGACCGACCAATACGCGCTCGACGAGGCGTCGAAGGCCACGCTAGCCGCCCAGGCGCGCTGGATGTTGGCCAACCCCAATGTCCGCGCCTCGATCGAAGGGCATGCCGACGAACGCGGCACGCGCGAATATAACCAGGCGCTGGGCGAGCGGCGAGCCAATTCGGCGCGCGACTATCTTGTCTCGCAGGGCGTGCCGACGGCGCGGTTGGTGGTGACCAGCTGGGGCAAGGAGCGTCCGGTGGCGACTGGCTCCAACGAAGAAGCGTGGGCCCAGAACCGCCGCGCCGCGACCGTGATTATTCGGTGAATTCCTCCTCCGCACGGGGAGGCCCAGGAGTTACGCCGCGTACCGTTGCCCACCTTGGCCGAGCCACGCGCGCGCTTGACGCTGGGCGGCGGCGATCTCGCGCGCAGTCATCTCGATGGAGATTTCGGCGCGGCAGGCTTGGGCACGGGTGTCGCCCGATAGAGCGGCTAGATTGAACCATTTATGCGCTTCGGTGAGGTCGACCGGGGCCCCGCCGCGTCCGGTCGAAAAGCTCACGCCCAGATCGTAGAGCGCCTCGACATCCCCGGCCTCCGCGTCCGCCATCCGGCTACGGAGGAGGAAGTCTGCACTCTTCTGACTGATCGCCATTGGTAAATCCCCTGATCGCTCGATGAACCAAGGTTTCGGGCCGGAAGAGAAAACAAATGGTTAACGCGGCGGAGACCAACTCATCAAACTGTTGCTTCCGCGACACGGATATTGTCGATCAGCCGGGTTGTACCGATTGTCGCAGCCGCGATTAGCCTCATCTCGGCCGTAGGCCCATCGACCGGTTCGAGGGTCGCCGCGTCGACCAGCGCGAGATAATCGATCCGACCGAATCCCTCCGCGCGCAGCTGCCGCTTCGCCTCGCCAAGTGTCCCATTGACCGGAGCGCCTTCCAATATCGACGCGCGCGCCTGTTTGAGCACCTTGACCAGCGCCACCGCTCGCCTGCGCTCGTCCTCGCTCAAATAGGCATTGCGCGACGACAGGGCGAGGCCATCGCCGTCGCGCACCGTCTCGACGCCGTGGATAACGATTCCCAGCCCCAGGTCCGCCTCCATCCGCCTGATCACCGCCAGTTGCTGGAAATCCTTTTCGCCGAACAGGGCCATATCCGGCCGGACCGCGGCGAACAACTTGGCGACTACGGTCGCAACCCCGTCGAAATGTCCCGGTCGCGCCGCCCCGTCCCAGCGCTCGCTGACCCCGGCGACGCTGACCGTGGTCGCGAATCCGGGCGGGTAGATCTGCTCTATGGTCGGCCGCCACAGCAAGTCGCAGCAGTGCGCCTCGAGCAGCGCTGCATCCTCCCTTTCCCTTCGCGGGTAGCGGGCCAGATCCTCGCCATCGCCGAACTGCCGCGGATTGACGAAAATCGTCGCCACCACCCGGTCGGCCTTCGATCTTGCTGCGTCGATAAGCGCCATGTGCCCGGCGTGAAGCGCCCCCATCGTCGGGACCAGCGCGACCGTCTGGCCGGCTAGGCGCCACGGTTCCAGCGCCGCGGTCAAATCGATGTTTTCACTTACGATTTGCATGGGAATCGGGCCTTCGATACACCGGGCGGGAGGGGCCGCGTTCTCAAGGGGCGGTGGAGGGTTCAAATAGGGACAGTTAAGGCCATGGGCCAGCCGCATTTCATTATCTTCGCCAACGAAAAGGGCGGTACCGGCAAATCGACCACCGCGGTTCACACCGCCATCGCGCTTGCCGCATCGGGCCACCGCGTCGGTGCGCTCGACCTCGACCAGCGCCAGCGAACCCTAACCCGCTATCTTGAAAACCGCGACGCGACGATGCGCCGGCTCGACAAAAGGCTCGCCCACGCCGCCTACGAAGTGCTCGAAGATCAGACCGAAGCCGGACTTGAAGCCGCCATCGCCCGCCTTTCGAAGATAGCGGACGTCATCGTCATCGACACTCCCGGCCGCGACGATCCGATCGCCCGCGCGGCGATCCTCAAGGCCGACACGCTGGTCACGCCGATGAACGACAGTTTCGTCGATCTGGACCTGATCGGGCAAGTCCACCCCGAAAATTTCAAGATCACCAAACCGAGCTTCTACGCCGAACTGATTTGGGATAGCCGCACCCAGCGGGCCAAGGAAACCGGAAAGAGCGTCGACTGGGTGGTGCTCAGGAACCGCTTGCAGCATGTCACCTCGCACAATCTGCAGCGCGTCGGCGCCGCCCTTGACGAGCTTGCCCGCCGGGTCGGCTTCCGCGTCATTGCCGGCCTGGGCGAGCGCGTCATTTACCGCGAGCTGTTTCCCAAGGGTCTGACCCTACTCGACCTTGCGGAACTGGGCGAAGTCGGCTTGGGACACATAACCGCGCGTCAGGAGTTGCGCGAGATGATCGCGGGGCTGGCCATCCCAGGCCGGGCCGAGATCGACGAAGCGCCCAAGGCCGCCGCCGCGGGCTAATCACCCATGGCCAGGAATTGCATTCAGGAAATCTAATGTCGCATATCTTCAATCGTACCATCCTGCGCGAATATGACGTGCGGGGGATCGTCGGATCGACCCTGTTCCCCGCCGACGCGCGCGCCCTCGGCCGCAGCTATGCCGCGCTCGCCACGAGTGAAGGCGCCAAGCGCGTCGCGGTCGGCCGCGACGGCCGCACCCACTCGCCCGAGTTCGAGGCCGCGCTGATCGAAGGGCTCACCACGGGCGGTCTCGACGTCGTGCGGATCGGCCTTGGCCCCTCGCCGATGCTCTACTTCGCCGTGTCGACGCTCGACGTAGATGGCGGGATCCAAGTCACCGGCAGCCATAATCCGTCCGACTATAACGGCTTCAAGATGCTCTTGAAGGGCCGCTCGGTGTTCGGCGCCGAGATCCAGGATTTGGGCCGCCGCGCGGCGCAAGGCGACTGGAGCGAGGGTGCGGGATCGGTCAGCGACCACGACATCATCGACGCCTACGTCGACGCGCTGGTCAAAGGCTTCGACGGCAAGGCGTACAAGATCGGCTGGGACGCCGGTAACGGCGCTGGCGGGCCAGTGCTCGAAAAGCTCGTCAAGCGCCTGCCGGGCGAGCATCACACCCTCTATACCGAAGTCGACGGCAATTTCCCCAACCACCACCCCGACCCGACCGTCGAGGCCAACCTTGCCGACCTGAAGAAGCTCGTCGCCGACAAGAGCCTCGATTTCGGCATCGCCTTCGATGGCGATGCCGATCGCATCGGCGCAGTCGATTCCCAAGGGCGCGTCATCTGGGGCGACCAGCTCCTGATCATCCTCGCCGGCCCGGTGCTCAAGGCCGAGCCCGGCGCGACGATCATCGCCGACGTCAAGGCCAGCCAGACTTTGTTCGACCGCATCGCCGAAATGGGCGGCAAGCCATTGATGTGGAACACCGGCCACAGCCTGATCAAGGCCAAGATGAAGGAAACCGGTGCGCCGCTCGCG
>NZ_JACDDV010000080.1 GCF_013816785.1 Sphingomonas sp.
GTTCACGCCGGCCAAGGATCAGTCGGGCAATCCGATTTCGGACACCTTCAGTCAACGCGTGAAGTGGGTGCTCCCCGCCGAGTAACCTTAGCACTTTTTTGAACCGTCAGAACTTCAACAGGAAAGTCACAGATATGACCACCTCTCTCCTAGCTGCCGCTGCCGGCGATTTCGGTATTATGAATGCCCTTCAGCAGGGCGGCGTGATTGCCTGGTCGGTTTTCATCATTCTGGTGATCATGTCGATCGGCACATTCTACATATTGTTCACCAAGCTTTTGCAGCAGCAGAAGATCATGAGCCAGGGCAACAAGGTCCGCTCCAGCTTCTGGAACTCGCCCAATTTGCGCGACGCGTCGACCAAGCTGGAAACCCGAAGCGCTTATCGCTCGATCGTTGATGATGCGCTGAACGCGCGGGACCAACATGGCAAGCTGACCGACCCGGTCGACCAGCATGACTGGATGGCCAACAGCCTGGCGCGTTCGCAGGGCGGCATTGGCGCCCGTCTCGGCGAAGGCCTGGCCTTCCTCGCCACGGTTGGGTCGACGGCGCCGTTCATCGGCCTGTTCGGCACCGTCGTCGGCATCTACCGTGCGCTGATCAAGATCGGCGCGGCGGGCGATGCGTCGATTACGACCGTGGCCGGCCCGGTCGGCGAAGCGCTGATCATGACCGCGCTCGGCCTGGTCGTCGCGGTTCCCGCGGTGCTCGCCTACAACTGGCTGATCCGCCGCAACAAGTCGATCATGGAAGACCTCGCGGCCTTCACCAATGATATCCATGGCTATCTGATGTCGGACGGCGCGGTGAAGCCAGCGGGTCTGACGCCCGCCACCAAGACCCCGGCCGCGGCCACGCAGCGCGGTTCTGAGCCGCTCCGCGCGGGCATGACTCCGACCGGTGCACAAGCAACCCCGACGACCCCGACGACCCGCTAATACGGGTGGTTCAGCGGGCCGGCGGCATGGTCGCGGCCGGCCCGCGGTGACAATCAGTTGGAAGGAATAGCCTCTCATGGCAATGAGCATAGGCCAGCAAGACGGCGACGAAGACGTCCCCATGTCGGACATCAACACCACGCCGCTCGTCGACGTGATGCTGGTGTTGCTGATCATCTTCCTGATCACCATTCCGGTGGTGATCCAGACGGTGCCGATCCAGCTGCCCAAGGTCCGCAACGAAATCACCGAAACCAAGCCCGAGAATGTGGCGCTAACCATTCGCGGCGGGCCCGGTGGCAGTTGCGAGGTTTATTGGAACCTGACGCCTTATACGAACGAGCAATTGCTCGATCGTGCGGTCAAGGCGCTTGAGGATCAGATCAAAAAGGTCGGCGGCGTCGAGAATATCAACGAGGAAAATATGCCTGAAGTGCATATCCGAGGTGACGTCAACACGCCGTACAAGTGCATCGGCGGGGCGGTGTTCACGATGCAGCGCGCCGGCTTTGCCCGGGTCGGTTTCATTTCCCAGCCGCCGCCCAGCGGCGCGGCGAAGTAAGTTTTAGGAGCAAGCCCCCATGGCGATGCAAACCACTGGCTCGAATACCGAAGGCGAGCCGATGATGGATATCAACACGACGCCGTTGATCGATGTCATGCTGGTCCTTCTCATCATGCTGATCATCACCATTCCGCCGCAGACCCACGCCGTGAAGCTGGACCTGCCGCAGAACAACCCGAACGACCAGCCGCCGCCGGTCGACCCGGTCAAGAACAAGGTCGTCATCACCCAGGCCGGCGCGGTGCTATGGAACGGTGCGCCGGTCAATCTGATCCAGCTGCGCCAATATCTCGACGTCACTCAGCAAATGGACCCGATTCCCGAACTTCACCTTCAGCCCGAACCGACCGCCCGCTATGAGCTGGTCGATCAGGTGCTGGCGGTGACCAAGCAGGCCAAGGTCTCTAAAATGGGATTCGTCGGCAACGAAGCCTATATGACCGCCTTCTAGTCACTCCTCTTTGATCGAATTTGCGAAGGGCGGTTCTGCAAGGAGCCGCCCGCTTTCGTATGCGGGCAAGAGTGCGGCCCGTAGGCTTGAAGTCGGCCTGCTGAATATGCCTGCCTGGACTAAAATATGATATAACATGCCTTAAATCGGCAGGAGAGGCGGCATGAGGCGATCATCCTTTTCCACGAGCAGGGGAGCGGGCGGCGCAGGGTTCGTCTTTGGCGCGGTCGGTGTCCCGCCCGCGGATCAGATCGAGCCAATGAGCGAGATGAACACGACGCCGCTGATCGACGTCATGCTGGTCCTGCTGATCATGTTGATCATCACCGTCCCGATGCAGACCCACGCAGTGAAGATCGACCTGCCGACGAGGGACACGGTGCATGCCCAACCCATCCGCAACCGGCTCGACATCGCCGCCGACGGTGCCGCGCGATGGAACGGGCGGCCGGTCGACGATCGCACGCTGCGTGCGCTATTCGGCGAAGTAGCGGCTATGAATCATCCCGCCGAAGTTCATTTCAAACCCGACGCCCATTTGCGCTATGATCGAGTCGATCGCATTCTGGCGATGGCGCGACAATCGGGCGTGACGACCCTCGGATTCGTCGGCAATGAGGCTTATCGGACGAGCTTCTGAGGAGAGGGACATGCGCGAAGCACATTGTCGCTGCGGGTCGGTGACGGCGCGGGCGGAGGGCAACCCGGTGCGGGTCTCGATCTGCCATTGCGATGCGTGCAAGCGCCGCACCGGAAGCGCCTTCAGCCATAACTCAACCTGGCCCGATGATGCAGTCGAGGTCGAGGGCGAGACCCGGCGCTGGACGCGGATCGCCGAAAGCGGCGGGGAGGTGAGCTACGACTTCTGCCCGACGTGCGGATCGACCATCGCCTATCGGCTAGACGCCAGGCCGGGGATGGTGACCATTGCGGTCGGCGCCTTCGCTGATCCCGCCTTCCCAGTGCCGCATGCCGAAATTTACGCCGAGCAGGCGCCGGCATGGCTTGGGCGGCTGCTCGATGAAGCGGCGCAGGAGTAACCGGTTTTCAACCAGTGGTGGGCTAGCGAATACCTCATGGGCATTATCGCGGCGCACCAGCAGGGACTGATCGAGCAGTTGGACAACGAGGTTGAAGATCTAGCCGGGAGGCCGGGCGATCATGGTCAACGCGCGGTGGTGCTGCATCATCTCTACGATCATTCTAACGGCGGCCACGGCTGGGCGCTGGTCGAGGCGCGCCGTGCGCTGAGGATCGCGGCGGGCCTGGCCGCACTGGAGCGAACCGCCGGGCGACTTTGGGTTCCGGGCGCGAAGACCGAGGCGATCATCGCGCTTGGCCGTTTGCGCGCAGCGTTGGGCGAAGCCCCGCAAGCGCGCTGCGCGCACGCCTATCGCGCCTACCGGTTGAGCGCGACCAAGGCGTTGCGGGGCAATGCCGAGAGCGTGCTGCCGCCGGATTTGCTGGCGGCGCTCGATGCATGCCACGCGGCCCGGCGAGAAGGGGCCTGCCTGGACGCAGCTGCACGCCGCGCGCTGTTCCATGCGAGCGAAAATTTTGCGCCGGCAAACGAGCCGCTCGAGGTTGCCCGCGAGCGGCTTCGCTCGACGCGATTGAGGAGGATAGCAGAGAAGTTGGTCGGCGAGCGTGCATTGGCGGGCGAAGCGTTACTCGGTGAGCGCAAAGGCTGGGGCTGGCTCGAAGCCCGGCTGCGGCGCGATCCGGCTTTGCCGGCAAGCTTTCGTGCGAATCCGGCGCAGCATTATTATGCTCTGCAACGGGCGCTGCAGGAGCGCCGCCGCAAGCAATGGGGCGAGGCGAGCGATCGCGAAGCCGACGCGGTCGCGCTGGCCGCTTAAACCGGGCGGAACGTCAGCGCGAGGCCGTTGATGCAGTGGCGCTTGCCGGTCGGGCGCGGGCCGTCGTCGAAGATGTGGCCGAGATGCCCGCCGCAACGGCGGCAATGCTCTTCGGTCCGGGCAATGCCGAACGCCCGATCGCTGTTGGTGCGGAGGGCGTTCGGGAGCGCCGCGTAGAAGCTGGGCCAGCCGGTGCCGCTGTCGAACTTCGTCGTCGACGCGAACAGCGGCAGGGCGCAGCCAGCGCAAGCGAAAACGCCCTTGCGATGCTCTTTGTTGAGGGGGCTAGTGAACGGCGCTTCGGTACCCGCGTTGCGCAGGATATTGAATCGCGCCGCGCCGAGCCGGCGGCGCCAGTCGGCCGGGGTGTGGCTGACCTCGTAACTGGCGGCCGACGCGCTCGACGACATGACGCCGCTGGCGAGCGCCAGCGCGCCGGTGACCAAGCCGGAGCCGGTGAGGCCCAGGAACAGGCGGCGGTTGAGGGTCTGGTCGGTCATGCACACATCCTTGTCACGAGCAAAACGCTCCATCTTTCCAATAGGTTCGTTGGAAAGAGCGGGATGGTTTCAGTCGGGAGCGAAAAAAATCAGGCGGCCAGCCCGTCGAACTGCAGCCGCGCGAGGCGGGCGTAGAGGCCTTCCTGGGCGGTCAGGACGGCGTGGGTGCCTTCCTCGACGATCCGGCCATGATCCATGACGATGATCCGGTCGGCGGCGCGGACGGTGGCGAGGCGGTGGGCAATGACGATCGTCGTGCGGTCGGCCATCAGCCGGTCGAGCGCATCCTGGACGAGCCGCTCGCTTTCGGCGTCGAGCGCGCTGGTCGCTTCGTCGAGCAGGAGCAGGGGCGCGTCGCGGCGGAGCAGGGCGCGGGCGATGGCGATGCGCTGCCGCTGGCCGCCCGATAGGCGGGCGCCCGCTTCGCCCATGAAGGTGTCGAGTCCGTCGGGCAGCGCGCGAAGAAAGGTTTCGGCATTGGCATCGCGCGCCGCCTGCCAAATCTCGTCTTCCGACGCGGTCCAGTTGCCGTAGCGAAGGTTGTCGCGCGCGCTGGCGGCGAACAGGACGACGTCTTGCGGGACCATGGCGATCCGCTGTCTGACATCGGCCGGGTCGGCGTCGCGAAGGTCGACCCCGTCGAGCAGCAGGTGCCCGACTTGGGGGTCGTAGAAGCGCTGCGCAAGCTGGAACAAAGTGGTCTTGCCGGCACCCGATGGCCCGACCACGGCGAGCCGCTCACGCGGGCGCAATTCGAGGGTGAAATGGTCGAGCGCCGAGGTGTCGGGACGGGTCGGGTAGCGGAAGGTGACCTGGTCGAAGATCAGCCGGCCCTCGGCGGGGAGCGGGAGCGGCTTGGGGTTGGCGGGCGCCTTGATCTCGGGCTCCGCGATCAACAGCTGGTTAAGCCGTTCTGATGCGCCGGCGGCGCGAAGCAGGTCGCCATAGACTTCGCTCAAGGCGCCGAACGCGCCCGCGAGCAAACCACCATAAAGGACGAAGGCGGCGATGGTGCCGCCGGTCATCCTGCCGGAGGCGACATCCACTGCGCCCTGCCAGATGACGAGCGTGATGGCGCTGAACAGAAGGGCGATGACGATCGCGGTCATCACCGCGCGCAACGCGATGCGGCGCTTGGCGGTCGAGAAGACGGTTTCGGTCGCCTGGCGAAAGCGCTCGGCCTCGCGCGCCTGCTGGCCGAACGCCTGGACGATCTTCATTGCGCCAAGCACCTCGCTGGTGACGGTGCCGACATCGGCGATGCGGTCCTGGCTCTTGGTCGAAATGGCGCGGACGCGGCGGCCGAGGATGGTGATCGGCAGCACCACCAGCGGGATGCCAAGCAGCATCATCGCCGCCAGCTTGGGCGCGAGGACGAACAGGATGATGGTGCAGGCGGTGCCCATGACGATGTTGCGCAGCGCGACCGAGATGGTGGTGCCGACGGTCTGTTCGATGATCGTCGTGTCGACCGTGATGCGGCTGGTGATCTCGGCCGGTCGGTTCTCTTCGAAGAAGCCGGGAGCGAGGCGCAGCAGGTTGCGATGGACCGCGAGGCGGAGGTCGGCGACGACCCGCTCGCCGATCCAGCTGACGAAATAGTATCGGGTCGCGGTGGCCAGCGCCATGACGATCACGAGAAACAGCAAATATTGGAACCAGCGGGCGATGTCGCCCGACCCGGAGAAGCCGCGGTCGATGATCAGCTTGAACGCGTAAGGTACGCCCGAGGTCGCGGCGGCGGCGATCAGCAGCGCGATGGCGGCGGCGGCGAGGTGGCCGGGGTAGCCCTTGGCGAAGCGCCACACCATGCCGAGGTTGGAAAGGCTTTTCTTCGGCTTTTCATCAGAATTGGTGGCCATGGGCACGACCTAGAGCCTGATCGTTTGAGGGGGAAGCGCCTTGCGCTTCCGCCAATGACGTGAATCAGGCTCTATTAAGGGTCTACCAGTGTGGCCGCGCGGCCTCAATTGCCGCATTGCAGCGTGCGCAGTGCAGCAATTTCGGTTGCTAGAGGAGCCAAGCGGTCCCACAACCGTTTGTCCGTGCCCACCCGCCAAGGAATTTGGATGCTTTACGACGCCTATGAGGTGCAACGCTCGCTGCTGTCCGGCGCGAGCCGCTTGGCGGGTCTTGGCGCCGGATGGCTCAACAACCCGTCCAATCCGTTCGGCTATTCGTCAATGGGACCGCTGGTGGCGGCGGGGCTAGGCGTATTCGCCCATGCCTCGGCTCCCCGCGGCAAGCCCGAGTTCGGGATCATTGAAACCCAGGTGGGCAAGCAAAAACACGCGGTCGACGAGGATATCGTGCTGCGCAAGGCGTTCGGGCAATTGAAGCGATTCAGGAAGGTCGGCGTGACCGGGCAGGAACCGCTGTTGATCGTCGCGCCAATGTCGGGCCACTATGCGACCTTGCTGCGGGGCACGGTCGAACGGATGC
>NZ_JACDDV010000013.1 GCF_013816785.1 Sphingomonas sp.
GGGCGCGGGCGACCTGCACTTCGCCGACGGTCGGGTCGCGGCGCAGACCGGGGGCGGCGCGGGGCCGGTCGCCTTTCGCCTCGCGCGGCGGGTTGAGCGCGGCGGCGCGAAGTCCTATTCGCCAGGGCAACCTGGCTTGTTCGATACGGAAGACTGACGATGCTAATGGGTAGCGGCGCGCGCGAGGCGAAAATCCATTATCTGGACGGGACGTTCCGACTACTGTCGTCGGGCGACCATGTGCGCTGTGCGGTGACCGGTGCGATCATCCCGCTCGAAGATCTGCGTTACTGGTCGGTCGAGCGCCAGGAAGCCTATGCCGATGCCGCCGCCGGCCTGGAGGCCGAGCGGCGGAAGGTCAGGGGCTGACTTTTCCGGCTAAAATCAGTTGATGCGCTTGACCTTGACGCCCGGTTGCCGCGCCACGCTCAACATGTAGCTGCCGAGCGCGCCCTTCTTGATTACGACCTTGTCGCCGGACCGCGGCGCTAGGGCAAATGGCTTGCTGTCGGTCTGCGACCAGCGGCTACCGTCTGCGAGGCGAAAGATGTAACCGCCGTCGCCATTGACGGCGGTCGAGACCACTTCGCCGTCAATTTGCTTGATCTCCACCTCATCATTGTCGTCACCGAAAATGCCGAGGTTGGGGATCCCGAATCCAAACAGCCCGCGCTTAGTCTTGCGCACCGATGCTCGATCGAACACGACCAGGTCGCGCTTGGCGATCGCGTCGCCAAGGCCCGCGGCGTTTTTGTCGAAGCAGGCCAGGCGGGCCTCGCCGCCGGCGATCGCGCGGCAGGCGAGGATGGCATTGACCTGGGCCGGCGGCGGTCCGGCCTCCAGTTTTTTCGCCGTGGACGTGGAGGCCATGCACATCAGTCCGACGCCAATGATCGCCGCCAATTTTCCCCGGCCAAACCGCATTGCCGTCTCTCCCCGTCCGATCGCCAGTGGGCATCTTAGGCGGCGCGGCGCAGGTCGGGCAAGCGCGAGCGACTGTTGCAGAAACACTACATAAGTTAAACAACTCGACGGCCGACGGCGGCTCCGCGTTGCCTTGGCTTGGCGCTTTAACCTATTCAAGTCGTGCGTTCGGCATTTTTCTCACTGCCGCACACAATGGCTCCGCTCCGGCGCGGCGCATAAGGGGAAGCATTTTATGAAGCTCGATTTTCGTCAGCGACTGCTCGCCACGACCCTCCTAGTCGGTGCCGGTTTGATCGCCCAGCCCGCCTTCGCCCAAGACACGCAGACCGCCGATCCGGCGGCCGCTCCCCCATCTGGCCCCGTTGAGGCGCAGCCGACTCCGTCTGTCGCCGCTACCGGTGAGCCGGTCAGCGAAACCAAGGACATCGTCGTTACCGGCACTCGCATCCCTTCAGCCAACCTGGAGTCGGCGGCGCCGGTCACCGTTGTCAGCAGCCAGGACCTGAAACTTTCGGGCACGACCCGCGTGGAAGATTTGCTTAACTCGCTGCCGTCTGTCGGCGCGTCGCAGTCCTCTGGCCTTTCCAACGGCGCCACCGGCACTGCCGAAGTGGATCTTCGCTATTTGGGCTCGAAGCGGACGCTGGCGCTGATCAACGGCCGGCGTCTGGTTCCGGGCGATCCGAACAGCTCCACTCAGGCCGCCGACCTCAACTTCATCCCCTCGTCTGTCGTCAAGCGCGTTGAAGTGCTGACGGGCGGCGCCTCCTCGGTCTACGGCGCGGACGCCGTCGCGGGCGTCGTCAATTTCATCATGGACACAAACTTTACCGGCATTCGCTTCGACGGGCAGTACAGCGTCTATCAGCATTCGAACGGCGACCCGTCGGTCGGTAATTGCGCTGCTGTTCAGGCACGCCTTTGCTCGTCGGTAGGTCAAGGGCTGAATGTCAGTGACATTCTAAATCTCCGCGGCTTTGGCTTTCCAAAGGGAAGTGTTGTCGATGGCGGCACTTTCGACGGCACGGTATCGATCGGTTCCGGCTTCGACGACAACAAGGGTCATGCTCTGGCCTATTTCGGCTATCGCAAAGTGAGGCCCGTTCTTCAGGGTCGTCGCGACTTCAGTTCGTGCGTCTTGCAGAATGCCGCAGGCAACAGGACGCCGGGACCGCGGAACCCCCGGTGCGGTGGATCCGCAACGGCCAACCCGGGCACTGCGGTAATCTTTGCGACCTCCTCGTCGGGCTCGGTGACTTCGACTGTGGCGGCGCTCGGGCCGGGCACGATCACGCCGTTCTCGTCGAACCTCTTCAACTTCGCGCCGTTGAACTATTTCTTGCGCCCGGACGAGCGTTACATCGGCGGCGTCTTCGCTGACTATGAAATCAACAATGCGATCAAGCCGTACCTTGAATTCATGTTCATGGACGACCACACACTGGCGCAGATCGCGCCATCAGGCGATTTCGGCAACACGCTGACCATCAACTGCGATAACCCGCTTCTCTCGGCGTCTCAGCGGACGACAATCTGCTCGCCGGTCAACCTCATCAACGGTTTCGTGGGCAATTTCCCGCTGACCTCGGGAGCCAAGAACCCAGGCGCGCCAATCGATTTCGTCAACACGGTGCCGGGCGGTGCTCCCTTCAACAAGGCCTTTTTTCAGCTTTTGCGCCGCAACACTGAAGGCGGGCCGCGTATAAACGATTTGCGCCACACCAGCTTCCGCGGCGTGCTTGGAACCAAGGGTGACCTTAGCAAGGCCTGGTCATACGACGCTTACTATCAATACGGCCGCACCAATTACGATCAGGTCTACAAGAATGAATTCTCGGCGGCGCGGCTGACGCGCGCGCTCGACGTCGTCGACAATCCCAACGTTGCCAACACGGCGGCCAACCCCTTCCAGCCCGTTTGCCGTTCGTTCCTTGACGGCAGTGACCCAACCTGCGTGCCCTTCGACGTGTTCACCGGTACGCCTGTATCACCAGCGGCCGTCAATTTCCTCAACGTCTTCGGCGTGATCCAGGGCAACACGTCGGAGCAGGTCGCCAACGCCAACTTCACCGGCGCGCTGGGCGAATATGGCCTCCAGAGTCCGTGGGCCGAGGAGGGATTCGGCGTCAACGTCGGCGTGGAATATCGCAAGGAGTCGCTGTCCCTGAATCCCGATCAGTCATTCCAGACCGGCGATCTCACTGGTCAAGGTGCCCCGACGCTGCCTGTCAGCGGAAACTTCAGGGTGTTCGAGTATTTCGGCGAAGCACAGCTGCCAATCGTGCAGAACAATTTCATCGACAATCTGAGCTTGGGACTTGGCTATCGTAAATCCTATTACAAGTTGAGCAGCGGCCGAAAATACAATACGAACACCTATAAGCTGTCCGCGGAATTTGCGCCGATCCGCGATATCCGCTTCCGCGCCGCCTATAACCGGGCGGTTCGCGCACCGAACATTCAGGAGCTGTTCGCACCGCAGTTCGTCGGTCTTGACGGATCGAACGACCCGTGTTCCGGCCACATCATCCAGCCGACAGAATTCGGCTGTATTGCTCAAGGCGTCAAAGCGGGCACCGGCACGCCGTCGAACCCGGCGGGACAGTATAATGGCCTGCTTGGCGGCGATCCAAACCTGTCGCCCGAAAAGGCAACGACCAAGACTGCCGGCGTCATCCTGCAGCCACGCTTCCTGCCGCGCTTTGCCTTCACCGTCGATTATTTCAATATCAACGTGAAGAAGGCGATCCAGGGTTTCGGCGCGGACGCGATACTCCAGGCTTGCATCGACGGGACGACTTCATTGACAAGCGTTTCGCCAGCCTGCGCCTTGGTCAATCGCGATGCCGCCGGATCAATCTGGCTGACGCCGGGCGGGTTCGTGAGGGATCTTCCGAACAACGAAGGAGAGGTCGAAACGAGCGGCCTCGACTTCAACGGCTCGTACAGTCACGGAGTGGGAGGCCTCGGCAGTCTTTCGCTGAGCTTCCTTGGAACCTATCTGAGGCATTACAAGGTCGATAATGGTCTGACTGAGCCTTACGACTGCGCCGGTCTTTATGGCCCGATTTGCAGCGGTAACGCCGTTGCGAGCGGGGCACCGCTGCCCAAGTGGCGGCACAAGGCGCGTGCGACACTCCAGATGCGTAACGGAATCGGCGTTTCGCTGGGTTGGCGCATGGTGGGCAAAGTCAAAGCCGAGACGCTGGAGGACAGCAACTCGCTGGCCGGCCAGTTCAACTTCGATCCGGGGTTGCACATCAAGGCGCAGCATTATTTCGACTTGGCGACGACCTTCACCGTTGGCGACCATTACAATCTCCGCCTCGGCGTGAATAACATACTCGACAATGATCCGCCGTTGGTAACGGGCGGCAATGCCAATCGGAGCGGCTCCAACCTTTGTCCGGCTGGCGCGTGCAACGGCAACACCTATCCCGGCACCTGGGATGCCCTTGGGCGCTACATCTATGCCGGCGTGACGCTCGACTTTTAGGAGCGTTACAAAGGAACTTCTCGGGCGGTGGACCATCGGGTCCGCCGCCTTTTTTTTGGCCACGAAGGCTGAGGGCGATGCTGTCACAGGCGCGCGATTGCGTTAGAGAGGGCGCAATGACGGCGACATTTGTTCTCGACGACCGCACCGCGGATGCTATTCGGCAGGCCATCAACGCAGCCAGCAGAGGCGCCCTGGCCGAGGCATGCGCGATCGGCGATCGCGCGTTGGCCGGGGGTGGTAACGCCGCTGCATTGAACGCGATGCTGGGAATGCTGCGGTGCCAGTCAGGGAACCTCGATACTGGCATCCGACACTTGCGTGCCGCTCACGAGGCCCAGCCGGCAGATCCGAAGATTGCCGCAAATCTTGCAACAGCGCTTTCCGAGGGAGGTCATCATCGCGAGGCGCTCGAAGTTTTGACCGAAGATTTGGCGCGGGTCGACGCGAGCATGCGTCTTGAGCGGCTCCGGGGCTATCTCGCTCAAACGCTTGATGACTTCCCGGCCGCTATCCAGTCCTACGAGCGGGTTGTTGCCGCCGCCCCGTCCGACTGGGAGGCTTGGAACAACCTCGGCAACGCCCGCCGGAGCGAAGGCGACATTGAAGGAAGTATCGTGGCTTTGCGGCGGGCCGCTAAACTTGAGCCTGAGTCGCCACCCGTGCTCTTGAACCTTGCGCTGGCCATCGGCGCTGCGGGCGATCTGGAGGAATCTGAAAGCCAATTGCGCGCGATCGCTGCCGATTATCCCGCAGAAGCGAGACCGCTCGGTGAGCTTCATGCTTTGCTGAGGGAACAGGGTCGAGACGAGGAAGCGCTCGAAGCGATTGAGGCCAGCGTCCAGCGCGATCCCGCGAACATTGAATCGTTGCTTGCGCTCGCAAGCCAATTGTCGCTGCTGCAGCGTTATGATGCAGCCGAAGCGGCGTACCGTCGTGTCATAGCGCTCGATGCTGCCAACAGTCTCGCCAACCTTGGACTCGCGCTGGTCTTCGAGCTCACCAATCGGAGAGAACAGCTATCGAAGCTGGTTTCGGAGGCGGAAGAGCGCGGAGTAGAAGAAGCCGCGGTCAATTTCATCCGTGCCTTCAATTTTCGGCGCGAAAAGCGCTTCGAGGAAGGGCTGAAGGCTCTCGACGGGGTGCCCGACATACTGGAAACCCAGAGGCGCATGCATTTGTTGGGTCAATTGCTCGAAGGTGTCGGGCGATATGACGAGGCCTTTGCCGCATTTTTGCGCATGAATGAGCTCGGCCACGAAGATGCCGTGCTGCCCGAGCAGCGGGGCGCCAACTACCGGGGCAATGTCCGCAATCAGTACGGGACGGTCACGCCGGAATGGGTGGGCGGCTGGCGTCAGGAAAAGGGACGCGACCCCCGGCCTTCGCCCGTCTTCCTCGTTGGATTTCCGCGGTCGGGCACGACGCTGCTCGATACGATGCTAATGGGCCATCCACAGATTGAAGTGCTCGAAGAAGAACCGGCGCTACGCGAAGCTGGCGCGCTGCTTCCTGAATTCGCAACACTGTCGACCGCCGGCGACGAACAGATCCGGGCAGCGCGCGATGCATATTTCCGCATGGCGAAGTCCCTGACGCCGTTGAAGCCGGGCAACTTGCTGATCGACAAGAACCCGTTGACGATGAACAATCTGCCGGTGGCTCGTCGCCTGTTCCCCGATGCCAAGGTCATCCTGGCGCTGCGCCATCCCTGCGATGTGGTGCTTAGCTGCTTCATCACCAACTTCCGGGCGAACGACGGGATGGTGAGTTTTCTGGGACTCGACACCGCCGCAGAACTTTACGACCTCAGCTTCAGCTATCTTGAGCGCGTGCAGGAACTGATGAAGCTGCCAATGCACACGATCACTTATGAAAATGTGGTGGCCGATCAGGAGCGGGAGTTAAGGCCGCTGTTTGAGTTTCTCGAACTGGACTGGAACGACCGGGTTCTTGAGCATGAGTCGACGGCGAAGGGCCGGGGGCGCATCAAGACCGCCAGCTATTCCCAGGTGGTCGAGCCAATCTACACGCGCGCGTCGGGACGCTGGTGGCATTATCGCAAGCATCTTGAGCCGGCATTCGCGGTGCTGGCCCCATGGGTCGAAAAATTTGGCTATTCGTTGGACGACCCGGCCAAGATACCCTCAAAGCCGGCATGAACGTCCTGCTCGCCGAAGCGGATCGTGCCGCCGCCGCCGGCGATTTTTCGCGGGCGATCGGCCTTCTCGAAGAGGCCGGAACGGGAGAAGCTGCAGACGTCCAGCTATGGCTCAAACTCGCGGCACTACGCCGCGCAGCGGGACAGCCGGCGAATGCGCTTGATGCTGTCGAACGCGCATTGGCGCTGTCTGAATATGATTTCATGGCGCTGACGATGCGCGCGACACTGCTGGACAGGTTGGCGCCCGATCAGGCAGGAGAAGCTTGGGCGCGCGCCCTGGCGCAACGGCCGCGCGGACCTCTCCCGCCAGAGCTCACCGGCGTTGTCGCCAGGGGCGAAGCAATTCGTGATAATTGGGTTGCAGGACGAGAGCGAAAACTTAATTTCGCCACGCGGGAAGCGCTTGCGAAAGCCAATTTAGACGAGGCGGGCCGCATCGCCCGTTTCATGACCAATGCCCTCCGCAAGACCCGCGTTTATCATAGCGAACCGACGCATTTTGCCTTTCCTGGGTTGGTCGAGCGTGAGTTTCACGCGCGCGGCGAACATCAGTGGCTCTCGGAGATAGAATCCGCGACCGACCTCATCGCTAGCGAATTTGAAGCGGTGATGGCATCCGAACGCGCCGAGTTGGTGCCCTATATTCAATATGCGCAGCACGAAGCGCTGGCGCAGTGGCGTGATCTTAATCAGAACCGCGACTGGACCGCGATCCATCTGATCAGGAATGGCGAACTGGTGGAGGTGAACGCGCGGCATTGCCCGGGGATCATGGCGTTGCTGGCGCGTCTGCCTCAGCCTGATGTGCCGGGTGCGGGGCCGAATGCGATGTTCTCGCTGCTGGCGCCCAATACGTCCATCCCGCCACATGTCGGCGTGAACAACACCCGGCTGGTCTGCCACCTGCCACTAATTATACCCGAAGGTTGCTGGTTTCGCGTCGGGGCGGAAACTCGTCCGTGGCGCCGTGGTGAGGCGTTTCTGTTTGACGATACGATCGAACATGAAGCCGCCAATCCGTCCGACCAGCTTCGTGTCGTCTTCATTTTCGATGTTTGGCATCCCGGCCTGAGCGCCGTGGAGCGCGAGGGGGTGCGGCGGGTCATCGGGGCTGAGGGGAGTGTCGGCGGACTGTGACCTTTGAAGCCGAATTGGCATGCGCCTCGTCGCGACCGTTCGACCCGGCGGCGCTGGAACAGCTTGCCAGGATCGCGCTCGACGAAGGCGAGGAGGAGCGGGCCCTGCCTCTTCTCGAGCGCGCTCTAGAGAAAAGTCCCAATGCTTTATTGTGGCAATGGAAGGGATTGCTCGAACGTTCGATCGACGAGCACGAACGGGCATTGAAATCGTTCGCCCGAGCGGCACAGCTTGATCCGTCGGACGTCAGCATCGCGCATGGTCATGCTCGTGTGGCGATGGAAGCTGGACTCGACGCTCAGGATTTGTACGAGCGCGCGCGCGCTTTGGCGCCCCGGAACGGAGCGATCATCATCGGCCGCGCGGCGGCACGGGCTGCGGCTGGCAACGGGGAAGCGGGTGCCGCGGAGCTGGCGGCGGCGCTCGAACAATCGCCGATGTGGCTTGGTGGCCATGAACAGCTCGCCCAATTGCTGGCGATTGAGGGCCGTGCGGCGGAAGCCACGGCGTCGCTCGAAAGGGCGCTCAATCGGTTCCCGAGCGCGGTTCCGCTGTGGGAGACGCTGCTCAACGTTCAGCTGCGGCGCGGAGCCTATCCATCGCTAAAAAACATCGTCGAGCGAGCCGAAGCGGCCGGCGCGAGTTCCCCGGAGTTCGCCATCTATAAGGGCATTCACGCCGCTGAATTCGAAAACGACACTTATCCCTCAGCACTGTTTGACGACGCCCCCGCCATCGCCCAAGGTCCGCTGGGACGATGGCGGATCCGCCACCTCCTGCGCGTCGGCGCCGTGGACGCCGTTCTTCCCCTGATCGATGACGAGTTGCGGGCCGAGCAGAGCGTCGAGATGTGGGCCTATGCGGGCACCGCTTGGCGCCTGGCGGGCGATGCTCGTTTAGAGTGGCTGGAGGGCGACTCGCGTTTGGTGAGCGTGACCGACCTCTCCGAATCGCTTCCACCCCTTGAGGCACTCACCACGACATTGCGATCCCTTCACGTCGCCAGGGGCGAATATCTGGACCAATCGGTGCGCGGGGGAACCCAGACAGACGGACCGCTGTTCAGTCGCATCGACCCGGTCATTCGCGGACTCCGGGAGGCCGTCGTGGCCGCGGTTGAAAAGCATATTGCACAATTGCCCCCGAATGATCCCCGGCATCCTACGCTGCGTCACCGGCGCAACCGTCGGGCGAGATTCTCCGGGAGCTGGTCGGTCAGGCTGCGATCAGGCGGCCGCCACTCGAACCACCTACACCCCCTTGGGTGGATCAGCTCGGCGCTTTACCTCGGGCTGCCGCCCAGGATGCCAGGGGAGCGGGATGATTCGGGCTGGTTGACGCTGGGCGAGCCGGATGACCTGCTCGGCCTTGATCTACAACCCTGGCGGAAAATCGAACCAAAGGCGGGGCGGCTGGTCCTTTTTCCCTCGACGATGTGGCATGGTACGATGCCGTTCGAGTCAGGCGAGCGACTGACGGTGGCCTTCGATGTCGCGCATCCGCGCTGAGCCCTTGTCGTTTGTCGAATGCGGATTGACGCGCAAGTCCTCGTCTGGTTTGCTGCGCATCGTACTTTTTCAGGAGTGTTGGCATGCGTCCCGCGTTATCTCGTGCATTGACATTTGTCGCAATTCTTGCAGCTAGCACAACCGCCCTTGCGACCGACAAGGTCGAAAGCAAGGATCCGAACCGCATCGTCTGCGAGAAACAGCCGGTGCTGGGATCGCGCCTCGCCCACAAGCGGGTATGCAAAACCGTAGCCGAATGGCAGGTAGACCGCGCGAGCGATCGCCAAGACATTGAGCGGACGCAGGTTACGCGGCCCACGAACGGCAACTAGGCTATTCTCAATTTCGCGTGAGGGAAGAGTAGCCGTGACCGTCAAGGCGAGTCTCCCACTATTTGCCTCGTTATTCGCGTTTACCTTGTCGTCGATAGGTTTGGCGGCGGACGCTGCACCTCAGTCAGCCAAGGCAAGGGATCCCAACGAAAAAATCTGTGAAACCCAATCGATCGTCGGTAGCCGTCTCACCGTTCGCCGGGTATGTGCCACGCGATCGGAATGGGCCGATCGAAAACGACAGGATCGGGATGCGTTCGATCGCGCCCAGACCCAGCTATGCGTGGTAAACCCCAGCACCGGAAAATGCTGACCTTGGCGAAAGCGCCCGCAGGCCGCATCAGCAGCGAGTGAATCCGCAGCCCCTGCCCGACCGCTGGATCGAAGGCGCGGCCTGGCTCGCCCAGGCAATGGATCTCAACGCGCGCCTGCTGCGCCTTGTGGGAATGGATGCTGAACGGTATCGCGCCAGCAGCTTCCTTGACGATCGAATGATGAAGCCGGGCATGGACGTTCGGTTATGCGATCTCGATGCCGTCATGGCCGACGCCCACGCACTGACTCGCGACGACGCGGGCTGGATTTTTCATATCGGTCATACCGGTTCGACACTGGTGTCGCGTCTGCTGGGCGAAGTCGACGGGATATTGGCGATCCGCGAGCCGCGGTCTCTGCGCGACCTTGGCGCCGTTTCCGATTCCGAACGCGACGCCGTGGCGCTGACTTTGCGGAGACTGATGGCGCGCACGTTTGCGCCCGGACAGGCGGCGTTGGTCAAGGCGTCGAGTTTTGTCAGCGAATGGGCGCCCTTGCTGATGGGACCGGACGCGCGTGCGTTGTTCGTGTTCGCCTCACTGCCAAACTATATCGCCGGAATCCTGGCCGGGGAAAACAGCGTGATCGAACTCCGCGCGCTTCACGACGACCGACAGCGACGGCTTCGGGGGCGGGGCGTGATTCTCGACGGCTTCGACCGGAGCGATGCGCACCGATCGGCGGCGGCCTGGGCCTGCGAGATGAGCTCGCTCGAAGCCGCCGCCGCGGCGCGCCCGGACGCGGCGGTCATGTGGCTCGATTTCGACGCGATGCTAGCCGACATGGTCCCGGCGCTCGAACGCTGTGCCCAACACTTGGGCATGGCAGCCAATCAAGAAAGGATCGCAGCAATCGTCGACGGGCCGCTGATGCGGCGATATTCCAAGTCGCTCGAATATGACTATAGTCCCTCGCTTCGCGCCGAACTTCTTGCCGAAGCGACGCGCGACCATCGCGGCGATATCGAGCGGGCGGTTTCTGCGTTGCATGCGGTAGCGGCCGACGCGCCGCTGATCGCGCGGGCGCTCGGGCGCGTCCAGGGAAGGGGATGAGATGTACCGTGTGTTGTCGTTGCTGAGCGCGAGTGAGGTCGCGGAATGTTGCCGTATCGCGTCCAAAACGCAGTTCATCGACGGGCGCGCGACCAACCCGCACAACAAGACCAAGAATAATCAGCAGCTACATGATCCGGCGGCGAGCCAGGCAAGCTCGCAGATCATGCTTCAGGCGTTCGCGCGCAGCGAGGAGTTTCGCGAGTTTGCCTTTCCGGCAAGGATCGCACCGCCGCTGATGACCAAATACCAGCCCGGTATGTCTTATGGCGCGCATGCCGACGCCGCATTCCTCAACCTAGGCAATGCGGTTATCCGCAGCGATTTGAGCTGCACCATTTTCCTCAACGATCCGGCAAGCTACGACGGCGGCGCACTCCATATCCGCCTGGGCGACGCCAGTGTGCGTTTCAAGCTAAAGCCAGGCGATACGATCCTCTATCCGTCGGATACATTCCACGAGGTTGAGGAGGTGACCCGCGGCGAACGGCTGGTCGCTATTACCTTTATCGAGAGTCAGATTGCCGACCCATTCCGGCGGACCCTGTTGTTCGATTTGAACGAGGTAGCGGCGCTGGAAGGGCTCAAGATGGAGCAGCAGAATTTCTCGCGGCTGCAGCTCGTCCAGTCGAATCTGCTGCGCTATTGGGCGGACAAACCCTAGCCGGAGCGCCGCTTGACCGGACGCACCGCGTCGAGTCAATTGTCACGATGCCGCAGCACGGACTCGAGCACCACCTTAGCGAAGCGAAAGCCGCTCAAGCGGCAGGGCGCACGGCCGATGCTGGCCGCCATTTCCTAGCCGTGCTCGCTCTGGACCCGCACCACCTTCATGCCCGAAATGCGCTGGGGTTAAGCGCGCTCGAGGCCGGCGATGCCAGCGCGGCGGCCGACCATTTCCGGGCGGCAGCGAGCGCCAACCCCAAGGTTGCGACCCTATGGACGAACCTTGCGATGGCCCATCGGATGAGTGGAGATAGCGAGGAGGAGAGGGCCGCGCTCGATCGGGCGCTGGCCATCGATCGGATCGACGTCACGGCCCTCATTCGCCTTGCCGAACTTCACGAGCGGATGGGCGAGCTGGGATCGGCGACGGACCGCTGGGCGATGGTCCTTACCTTATGCGAACAAATCCCGGATCCAACCCCGGAACTTCAAGCGATCCTGGGCCGCGCCCGCACTTTTATCGAACGCCGGCATGAGGCACTCGAAATCGCTGTGGGCGCCGGCATGGCTTCGCTGCTGGGCGGGGCGAACGAGCGGGACCGCCGGCGCGGGTTGGCGGCAGCGGACTTCATGCTTGGCCGTCGCCAGGCTTTTGCCAATCAATGCCACGGATTCTTCTATCCATTTCTGCCGGCCGACGAATTCTTCGACCGGGGCCAGTTTTCATGGTTGGAACGGCTAGAATCGGCGACGGCCGAGATCCGCGCCGAGCTCGAGGCAATCCTGGCCAGCGTCGATCCGGGCTTGGCGCCGTATATCGAAATGCCCGCCGGCACGCCTACCAATCTGTGGAGTAAGCTGGACAAATCGGCTGACTGGAGCGCCTTTCATCTGTGGCGCGACGGCGAGCGGATCGACGAGGCATGCGCGCGGGCGCGGCGCACCGCGGAGCTGGTGGATTCCTTGCCGCTCGCACGAATTCCCGGCCGCGCTCCGGCCGTTTTCTTCTCCATACTGAGGGCAGGGAAGAGGATTCCTCCTCACACCGGCGTCACCAATGTACGGACGATTATCCATCTGCCGCTGATCGTTCCTGAAGGCTGCGGCTTTCGCGTCGGGGGGGAGACGCGGCAATGGCGCGAGGGCGAGGCGTTCGCTTTCGATGATACGATCGAGCATGAAGCCTGGAACAATAGCGACAGCGACCGGGCGATGCTCATCCTCGATTGCTGGAACCCACATCTCAGCGAGGATGAGCAGGCGATGGTCCTCCGCTTGTTCCAGATTTCCGAGAACCAGCGGCCAGACAAGCCACTCCGCGGTTAGGTGGGCTCGATGACCAGCTTGCCCTCGCCCTCATCGACTTTGACGGTCGACCCGTCATGCACGCGCCCGGCGAGTATCTCGTCGGCGAGCGGGTCCTGCAGATATTTCTGCACCGCGCGCTTCAATGGCCGGGCGCCGTAGACCGGATCGTAGCCTACCCGGCCCAGCCAGGCACGAGCGGCGTCGGTCAGTTCAAGCCTGATCTTGCGATCTTCGAGCAGCTTCTGGAGCCGCTCGATCTGGATGCCGACGATCGGCCCCATGTGGCTAGCCGACAGGCGGTGGAATAGGATGATCTCGTCAAGGCGGTTGAGGAATTCGGGCCGGAAATGGCCGCGGACCACTTTCATCACCTCCGCTTCGACGTTGGCGGCATTCTCGTCCTCGCCCAATGAGGCGAGATACTGGCTGCCTAGGTTGGAAGTCAGGATGATCAGCGTGTTGGTAAAATCGACGGTGCGGCCCTGGCCATCGGTCAGGCGGCCGTCATCGAGGACCTGTAGCAGAATGTTGAACACGTCACTGTGGGCTTTCTCGACCTCGTCGAACAGCACCACCTGATACGGGCGGCGCCGGACGGCTTCGGTCAGGACCCCGCCTTCGTCATAGCCGACGTAGCCCGGCGGGGCCCCGACCAGGCGCGAAACGGCGTGCTTCTCCATATATTCGGACATGTCGATGCGGACCATCGCGCTGTCGTCATCGAACAGGAATCCGGCCAGCGCCTTGGTCAGCTCGGTCTTGCCGACTCCGGTCGGCCCGAGGAACAGGAACGAGCCGAGCGGCCGGTTGGGATCCTGCAAGCCGGCGCGGGCACGGCGGACGGCGGCGCTGACCGCTTTTACCGCATCGGCCTGGCCGACGACGCGCGCACCGATCGCGGCCTCCATGTTGAGAAGCTTCTCGCGCTCGCCTTCCATCATCCGCTCAACCGGAACGCCGGTCCACCGGCTGACCACTGCGGCAATGTCCTGGTCGGTGACTTCCTCCCGCAACATCGCGCCCTTCGACGCGACCGCCGCCTCGGCGAGCTTTTTTTCGAGTTCGGGGATGCGACCGTATTGAAGCTCGCCGGCCTTCGCCAGGTCGCCGCCGCGCTGAGCTTGGTCGAGTTCGATCCGAGCCGCGTCGAGCTGGCCTTTCAATTCGGCCTCGGCGGCGATCTTTTCCTTTTCGGCCTGCCACCGCGACGTCAGTTCGCTTGACGATTGCTCAAGGTTGGCGAGCTCGCCTTCGAGCGCCTTGAGCCGATCCTTCGACGCGGAGTCGCTCTCCTTCTTGAGCGCTTCTCGCTCGATCTTGAGCTGGATGATCCGCCGGTCAAGATTTTCAATTTCCTCGGGCTTGGACTCGACCTCCATCCTCAGCCGCGACGCGGCCTCGTCCATCAGGTCAATTGCCTTGTCGGGCAGAAAACGGTCAGAGATGTACCGGTTGCTCAGCATCGCCGCCGCCACCAGCGCCGCATCGGTGATGCGAACGCCATGGTGCAGCTCGTACTTTTCCTTGAGGCCGCGCAGGATCGAGATGGTGTCGGGCACGGTCGGCTCGCCTACGAACACCGGCTGGAAGCGGCGTTCGAGTGCGGCATCCTTTTCGACATGCTTGCGATATTCATCGAGCGTGGTCGCGCCGATGCAATGCAACTCGCCACGGGCGAGCGCGGGCTTGAGCAGATTGGAAGCGTCCATCGCGCCTTCGCCCTTCCCGGCGCCGACCAGCGTGTGCATTTCGTCGATGAACAATATGACCTCGCCCGCGGCCTGCTTGACCTCGTCGAGCACGCCCTTCAACCGCTCCTCGAAGTCGCCGCGATACTTCGCGCCGGCGATCAGCGAGCCCATGTCGAGCGACAGCAAGCGGCGGTCCTTGAGGCCGTCGGGCACGTCGCCGTTGGCGATGCGAAGTGCGAGCCCCTCGGCGATCGCGGTCTTGCCGACGCCGGGCTCGCCGATCAGCACCGGATTATTCTTGGTGCGGCGGGCGAGCACCTGGATGGTGCGGCGGATTTCCTCGTCGCGGCCGATGACCGGGTCGAGCTTGCCATCGCGTGCGGCCTGGGTGAGATCGCGCGAATAGCGCTTCAGGGCGTCGTAGCGGTCCTCCGATCCCTGAGTGTCCGCGGTGCGGCCGCCGCGTAGCTTGTCGATCGCCGCATTCAACTTCTGCGGGGTGAGCCCGGCCTTGGCGAGCGCGTCGCCGACCTCGCTGCCCTTGGCCAGCGTAAGAGCGAGCAAGATGCGCTCGACCGTTACATATTGGTCGTCGGCTTTTTTGGCGATCTCCTGCGCCTGGTCGAGCAGGCGAATTAGGTCGCCGTCGATGCCCGGTGCCGAGGTCGCGCCGCTGCCGGTCACCACGGCCTGCTTGGCGACCAGCGCATCGACTGCGCCGCGTGCCGCCTTGCCGTTGCCGCCGGCGGCGTCGATCAGCCCGACGGCCATCCCCTGCTCGTCGTCGAGCAGCGCCTTGGCGTAATGCGCCGGCGTGATCCGCTGATGATGTTCGCGCACGGCAATCGTCTGCGCCGCCTGGAGGAAACCGCGCGCTCGGTCGGTCAGTTTTTCAAGGTCCATCGATCACCCCTGGGTTCGCCGCAGATGTGGTGTGTTAGCGCCGTAACACAAGATCAGCGCCGCGGCGCTAGCGGGTCGGACGGCGGCACGACGATCTTGGCGGAAAAGGGCGGGGGTGAGGGGGTGGCGCCTGGCTCGCTGAACGGAAGCGCACCCTCGGCCAGCACCGCCGCGCAGCCGTCGCCGCCGTGGACGCCCGATGTGCCCCATTCGCGATATTTTTTAGCGTCGATGTGGAAGCGCAGGCCCTTGTAAAAGCCGAGTCCCGAAGCGTTGGCCGGGCCGCTGGCGACATGGATCGCGCACAACTGGCTCATCAGCCGCTCGCGGGTGACGGCGCGCAGCGGGACCATGTCGACCGCGCCCATGCTTTGATGAGTGCTTTCGGGCGCACCCTTGGCGCAGGCGTTGAGCTGAGGGTTGCGATAAACCGACACCGCCTCGACTGGGCCGATGCGCGGGACGATGTAGGTGCCGACGTAGCGCAGCGTCGCAACGACATTGGGCCATTCGCTGGTCGGCGGGACCTCGAACGGCTGGGCGCCGCATTTCTGCCAGTCGGTCGCGGTGCGCAGCAGCTGCCAGGTCGGCATCACCCCGCCGACGCCGTAGGTGACTAGGTAATTGTTGAACGCTTTGACATAGACAGGGCGCCAGTTCGACGCCGCCATCCAGGCGCGGTAGCCGGGTTCGTCCTGGCCCGGGGTGATGTAATCGGCGGCCGGATTGAATATCGGAGCTTGGGCCAACGCGGGGCCGGAAACCAACATCATCAGCAAGGGGAGAAAGCGGATCATCTTCGCATCAAACCGCGCATGGCATTGAAAAGCAACGCCGTCCGTCTCATCTGTGAGCCCATGCAACGCCCCATCGATGTCGACCTTCCGCACCAGCTTGGCCGAGACGAGGCCCGCCGCCGGCTGGCCGACAACATTCACAAACTGAAGGACCATATCCCGGGTGGAGCGAGCCATGTCACCGCGAATTGGGCGGGCGACCGGCTCAACCTGACGGTCGCGGCGATGGGACAAGTCGTCGAAGCGGCGATCGACGTCGAGGAGACCAAGGTTCACTGCCGCATCCAGCTACCCGGCATCTTGTCGCTGTTCGCTGCGCCGATCGAGGCGATGCTCAAGGCCAAGGGAAGCGACTTGCTGCTCGACGACAAGCGCGACTAGGCTGCGCCCGCAACGAGCGGGAGCAACGCATGCGGCATTTCGCGGTGATCGGGTCGGGGCCGGCGGGCTTTTATACCGCCGAGGCGCTGGTCAAGGCTTATGGCGAGACCGCGATGGTCGACATCATCGACAAATTGCCGGTGCCATACGGTCTGATCCGCTTCGGCGTCGCCCCCGATCATCAATCGATCAAGGCGGTCAGCAAACGCTACGACAAGGTGGCCGAGGGCGGGCAGGTCGCCTTTGTCGGTAACGTCGGGGTGGGCGAGGCGGTGTCGATCGACGAGCTTAAATCGGTCTATGATGCGGTGATCCTCGCCACTGGGGCGCCGCACGACCGCAAGCTCGGCATAGCCGGCGAGGACCTGCCCGGCGTGGTCGGGTCGGCCGCATTCGTCGGTTGGTACAACGGTCATCCCGATTTCGCCGATCTCGATCCGCTCTTGGATGGCCAGGCGGCAGCGGTGATCGGCAATGGCAATGTCGCGCTCGATGTGGCGCGCATCCTCGCCAAGACGCGCGCCGAATTCGCCGGGTCGGACATCGTCGGTCATGCGCTCGACGCGCTTGAAGGCTCGGCGATCCGGACGATCACCATCGTCGGGCGGCGCGGACCACACCAGATCGCGATGACCCCCAAGGAGTTGGGCGAGCTTGGTCATCTCGAGGCGGCGGTGCCGCATGTCGAACCGGACGACCTGCCCGAGAGCGGCGCCGACGCGGCGCTCGATCCCGGCGTGCGCAAATCGGTCGCACATCTGCGCGACTTCGCGACGCCGCACGATGACAAGCCAAAACATATCGAGTTCGATTTCTTCGCCCGGCCGCTGCGTATCGAAGGCGACCGGCGCGCCGAGCGATTGATCGTCGAGCGTACCGCGCTCGACGAGGCTGGGCAGAGCGTCGGCACCGGCGAAATCTATGCCATAGCGGCCGAGCTGGTGGTCAGCTGCATCGGCTACCAGACGCCGCGGATCGAGGGCGTGCCTTACGACGAGCGCGGCGGCAAATTCGCCAATGAGGACGGGGTTATCGGCGATGGGCTTTATGCGGTCGGCTGGGCGCGGCGCGGGCCGTCGGGGACGATCGGCACTAACCGGCCCGACGGGTATGAGGTTGCCGAGACGATCGCGGCGGCGCTGTCGCCGGGATCGGATGGCGGCAAAGCGGGCGGCGATGGATTGGCGGCGTTGCTCGTCGAGAGGGGCGTCAAGGCGACCAGTTTTGCGGATTGGCGGGCGATCGAGGCCCGTGAAGTCGCCGCGGCGCGCCCCGATAGCCCGCGCGAGAAATTGGTGCGGCACGACGATTGGCTCAAAGTCCTCGGTCACTGACAAGGCGGTTGCGCAACGCCGGGCTCGCGGCTAGGAAGCCCGCGCCTTGGACCGGCGCTTGTCGCGCCTGTTCGGTCGGGGAGTAGCTCAGCCTGGTAGAGCACTGTCTTCGGGAGGCAGGGGCCGGAGGTTCGAATCCTCTCTCCCCGACCATATTCTCCTCTCTCCTGTCCGGCGGACAGGTGAGAGGATCAATTCAATCCTCTACGTCGCGAACCCTGGGTCGAGGCGGTACGCCTTCCGCTTCAACGCCGGCCAGGCGAGCAAATTGGCGGCCATTTTCAATCCCACGCCACCCTGTTCGGCGGCGAGTTCGGCGGCGCCCTGGGGCGGGCGACTGACCTTGTCGCCTGCGGACAGCGCCATGATCTGCGCCTGGCAGGCGCGCTCGACGAAATAGAGCTTCAGGAAACACTCGCCGACATTGCCGCCGACCGCGAGCGTGCCATGGTTGCGCAGCAGCATCGCGCCCTTGTCGCCGAGGTCGGCGACGATCCGCTCGCGCTCCTCAAGGTTGGTGGCGACGCCTTCATAATCGTGAAAGGCAAGATCGCCGCGAACCAGCATTGCGGTCTGGGTGAGCGGCATTAGCCCGTCCTCATGCGCGCTGACCGCTTGGCCGGCGGGGGTGTGAAGATGCATCACCGCATGGGCGTCCTCGCGCGCCATGTGCACCGCCGAATGAATGGTAAAGCCGGCTGGGTTGGTGATGAACGGAGTTGGATCTACGGGATTGCCGTCGACGTCGACCTTGACCAGCGACGAGGCGGTCACCTCCTCGAACATCAGTTGGTAGGGATTGAGCAGGAAATGATGCTCCGGCCCCGGAATCCGCGCCGACAAATGCGTGAAAATGATATCGTCCCAGCCATAATAAGCGACCAGGCGATAGGCGGCGGCGAGGTCGACGCGGATCGCCCATTCCTCGTCGCTGACCTTGCCCTTCATCGAGGGGATGTCGACTTCGGACATGGCCAGGGCATCTTCCATGCCGCGGCTCATGCCGGAGACACTGTCCATCGGGTGGTTCATTGGGACTGCTCCTGGCGGTCGGGATGGGCGGCGGCGAAGGCAGGGTGGGCGCTGGCCGTTTCGTCGGCACGACGCAGTGACGGATAGTCGGAAATCGGGACCGAGAAACGGCGCGCGTTATAGAGCTGCGGTACGAGGCAAATGTCGGCAAGGCTCGGCGCATCGCCGAACAGGAACGCGCCGGCGCGGGGCGCGGCCAGCGCCTCGAGCGCGGCAAGGCCTTCGGCAACCCAATGGCGATACCATTCGTCTTTCGCGTCTTCGCGCGCGCCAAGCTCGTCTTTCAGATATTTGAGGATGCGGAGATTGTTGAGCGGATGAATGTCGCAGGCAATGGTCAACGCCAGGGCAAGGACATGGGCGCGGTCGGCGGCATCGTCAGGCATGAAAGGCGGGTCGGGGACGATTGAGTTGAGGTAGTTGCAGATGGCAAGGCTCTGGGTCAGTCGGTGACCGTCGATTTCGAGCATCGGCACCAAGCGCTGCGGATTGAGGTCGCGATAGCTGTCGCTCTTCTGCGCGCCCTCGGCGAGGTTGACCGCACGCTGCTCATATTCGACCCCCTTCAGATTGAGCGCGATCCGCACCCGATAGGCTGCGGAAGAGCGGAAATAATCGTGAAGGATGGCGCCGGGCATGGGTCAGCGACCCCCCCGAATGTTCCCAATGTTCGCACTGACGGCGCACTTGCCACGGCGGAGGGGGTCCGCTTGCCGCGCAAGATCAAGCAGGAGGGTGCCGGTGTTCATCGGGCGATGATGGCATCGCAGAGGCGAGTAGGACAGCGAAAATCTCAGCCAAGGAACGGCGCGGCCACTTCAGCCGGAACGCATTGTTGACGTGCCCGAGCTCGTCGATGTGTTCGGGCCCGGCGGTGACGGCGTGGGTGAAGACGGGGCGGGTCAAGAAATTCCTCCCTGAAGGGGAGGGGGACCAGCCGCAGGCTGGTGGAGGGGTATGCAACGATCGATGATCAGGCGGACGACGGCATCGAGGTCGGCGAGGACAGCGCGGGCCGGAATACGCAAGATTTCAACGCCTTGACTGCGAAGCCATACATCACGAGCTTCGTCTTGCAGACGATTGCGCTCGAACCCATGAATTTCGCCGTCGACTTCAAGACCTAGCAAGGCAGCATCGCAATAGAAATCGAGGACGTAAGGGCCTGCTGGATGCTGGCGGCGAAATTTGAGACTGTCGGGCCGCAACCGGAGGGCCTGCCAAAGCAGCACTTCCGGCAGTGTCATGCTTCTTCTGAGAGTGCGAGCATTTTTGACGGTGCGTGGTGACGTTCGCTGCATTACCCCTCCACCATGCTGCGCATGGTCCCCCTCCCCTTCAGGGAGAATTTATCACTCGCCAACCTGCGTCAACACGAAGCTGTAGGCCTCCGCTACCTCGTGGAGCGCGTTCCAGCGGCCCGACTTGCCGCCGTGGCCGGCGCCCATGTTGATCTTGAGGAGGAGGAGATTGTCGTCGGTCTTGGTCGCGCGCAGGCGGGCGGCCCATTTGGCCGGCTCCCAATAGGTCACGCGCGGGTCGTGAAGGCCGCCGGTGATGAGCATCGGCGGATAAGGCTTGGCCGCGACATTATCGTACGGGCTGTAGCTGCGGATCAGGTCGAACGCCGCCTTGTCGTCGATCGGGTTGCCCCATTCGGTCCATTCGCCCGGCGTCAGCGGCAGCGTGTCGTCGAGCATGGTGGCGAGCACATCGACGAAGGGGACGTCGGCGACGACCGCGCCGAACAGGTCGCCGGCCTGGTTGACCGCCGCGCCCATCAACTCGCCGCCGGCCGACCCGCCTTGCGCGGCGACGCGGCCGGGTTTGGCATATCCGAGGTCGATCAGGCCCTTCGCGGCATCGACGAAATCGTTGAACGCATTGGTGCGCTTGGCGAGCTTGCCATCCAAAAACCATTGGTAGCCAAGGTCGTCGCCGCCGCGGATATGGGCAACGGCGTAGGCGAAGCCGCGATCGACCAGGCTGAGGCGGCTGGTCGAGAAGGCGGGCGGGATGGCGATGCCGTAGGCGCCGTAGCCGTAGAGAAACAGCTTGCCCGATCGGTCGAGCCTGCTGTCGGCCAGGCGCACGATCGACACCGGAACCCGGGCGCCGTCGCGGGCGGTGACGCTGACGCGCTCAGTGATGTAGCGCGACGGGTCATAACCCGACGGGATTTCCTGGACTTTAAGGGTCACGAGCTCCTTCGCCGCCGAGTGATAGTCATAGACTGTCGCCGGGGTGACCATCGACGAGTAGCTGATGCGGTAGGCCGCGGGAGCATATTCGGGATTGCCGGCGAAGCTGGCGCTGTAGCTTGCCTCGGCGAAGGGGACGCGTTCCTCGTCGCCGCTGGCATAGTCGCGCAGGACAAGCTGATCGAGCCCGTCGACGCGGCTGGTGAGCAACAGATGGTCGCGGTGGGCGGTGATATCGCGAAGGTAGGTGCGGTCGGACCCGGCGATTTCCTCGCACCACGCGCCGGGGCGGGCGGGATCGGCGGAGACAAGGCGGAAATTGACGTGACCGTCGTTGGTCAGGATCCACAATTTGCCGTGCGCGGCGTCGGCCTGATATTGAAGGTCGGGCTGGCGCGAGCGGATCAGCACGGGCGTCGCCAGCGGGTCGTTGGCCGGGACGATGCGCACCTCGTTCGACGAATTATTGCCGGTCGAGATGAAAATTACACTGTCGTCGGTGGCGCGATCGACCCCGACCGAAAAGGCGATGTCGTCCTTTTCCTCATATAAGGTCACCGCGTTGACCGGATCGTCGCCGATGCGGTGGTAGCGCGCGCGATAGCTCCGCCACTGGTCGTTGACCTCGGTAAAGACGATGCCCTTGGAGTCCGGGGTCCAGACCGCGCTGCCGATGCCGATCCCGGTCACGGTTTCGAGATCCTGCCCGGTGGCGAGGTCGCGGACGATCAGCTTGAACCGTTCCGACCCGTCGTCGTCGACCATCGTCGCTAACAGCTTGCCGTCGCGGCTGACCGCGAACACGCCGAGACGGTAATAATCCTTGCCCTCGGCCTCGGCATTTTCGGAGTAGATCAGCTGCTCTTCGCCGCCCTCGATTGGACCTTCGGCTTCGGTCAGGACAGGTGTTCTGTACCAATCGCGATATTGCGTGCCCGTGAGGAAGGCCGACCGATAAGTATAGGCGCCGTTGCGAAGGGGGACGGTCGAATCGTCCTCCTTGATCCGCCCCTTCATCTCCTCGAAAAGTTCCTCGGTCAGCATCTCATGCGGCTTCATCGCCGCGTCGAAATAGGCGTTCTCGGCCTTGAGATAGTCGAGCACGTCGGGGTCGCTGACATCGGGATAGCCCTGGTCGCGGAGCCAGTGCCACCGATCGTCGATTGTCACGCCATGCGCTTCATAGCTGTGGGGGCGCTGCTCAGCGCGGGGCGGGGCGGGGAGATTTTGGGGCCTGGTCATGGCCGCGCCTTCAAGCAAGAGCGCACCGTCGCGTCCAGCGCAAATCGGCGCTAGGAAGGCCCGACTCCCGCTAATCAAGAGATGGTGACCCGAATGTCCAGCTATGCCGACCGCCTTACCGCCCTTCGCGTCCAGCTGAAGGAGGATGAGCTCGACGGCTTCGTCGTCCCGCTGACCGACGAACATTTGAGCGAGTACGTCGGCAGCTACGCTCAGCGGCTGGCGTGGCTGACCGGGTTCAAGGGCTCGGCCGGCTCGGCGGTGGTGCTGCCCGAGGAAGCGGCGATCTTTACTGACGGGCGCTACACCATCCAGGTTCGCCAGCAGGTCAGCGGCGACGACTGGAGCTATCAATCGGTCCCCGAGACGAGCATTTCCGACTGGCTCAAGGAGCATGCGCCCGACGGCGCGCGTATCGGCTACGACCCCTGGCTGCACACCGCCGAGTGGGTCAAGTCCGCGACCAAGGCGCTCAAGGCCAAGGGTGCCGAGCTCGCCGCGGTCGAGCGCAACCCGATCGACGCCGTGTGGGCTGACCGGCCCGAGCCGTCGAAGGCGCGACTGGTCGTCCAGCCCGAAGCACTGGCCGGCAAGGGATCGGCCGAAAAGCGGCATGAGATGGCCGACTGGCTGGTCGAGACGAAGGCGGACGCGGCGGTGCTGGCGGCGCTTGATTCGATCGCGTGGACTTTCAACGTGCGCGGCGCCGATGTGACCCACACTCCTGTCGCGCTGGCTTATGCGCTGGTCAATGCCGACGGGACCGCCGAACTGTTCGTCGATGGCGAAAAGGTCGGCGACGATGTGCGCGCGCACCTGGGCAACGGCGTGCGGCTGCACGAACGCGATCAATTCGAGCCCTATCTGAAGTCGCTCGCCGGCAAGACCATCGTGGTCGATCCCGAGCGGTCGGTGGCGGCGATCTCGCAGGCGCTGGAGGGAGCGGGCGCGACAATCCTGGCGGCGCGCGATCCGGCCGTCCTGCCCAAGGCGATCAAGAATGCGGCCGAGATCGCCGGGCATCAGGCGGCTCAGGCGCGCGATGGCGCGGCCATTTCGCGTTTCCTTCGCTGGGTCGAGGTCGAAGCACCCAAGGGCGGCATCGACGAGCTGATCGCATCGGACAAGCTGAAGGCGTTGCGGGAGGAGGGCGGGCAGCTTCGCGACCTGTCGTTCGACACGATATCGGGCGCCGGGCCCAACGGCGCGATCGTCCATTACAAGGCGAGCGAAGCGACCAACCGGCCGCTCGAAATGAATTCGCTCTATCTGGTCGATTCGGGCGGGCAATATGCCGACGGCACGACCGACATCACCCGCACCCTGCCGATCGGCGAGCCGACGGCGGAAATGCGCGACCGCTTCACGCGGGTCCTCAAGGGCCATATCGCGATCGCCACCGCGCTATTTCCCAAAGGTACGCGCGGGTCGCAACTCGACAGCTTCGCGCGAGCATCGCTGTGGCAGGCGGGGCTCGATTATGCCCATGGCACCGGCCACGGGGTGGGTGCTTTCCTGGCGGTGCACGAGGGGCCGCAGCGGATTTCGCCGGTCGGCAGTTCGCAGTCCGGCGGCGACGAGCCGCTGCAGGCGGGCATGATCCTGTCCAACGAGCCGGGCTATTACAAGACTGGCGAGTACGGCATCCGGATCGAGAATCTGGTGCTGGTAGCCGTGAGAACGGTCGCCGGCGCGGAAAAGGAGATGCTCGGCTTCGACACGCTGACCTTCGCGCCGATCGAGCCGACGCTGATCGACGCGGTGATGCTGTCGGATGCCGAACTTGGCTGGCTCAACGACTATCATGCCGAGGTGCTGGCCAAGATCGGCCCGCAGCTCGAAGGGGAGGACAAGGCATGGCTCGAAAAGCAGTGTGCGCCGCTAAGCCGCTAGCATATGGCGCCGGGATGAGAGTTGGCAGTGCATTATATTTTGGGCCCGCGCGCGGCGCTCAATCGCGGGCTCGATAGCGGCTATTCGCTGGCTGCCTTCGTATCGTCGCTGTTCTGAACGGCGCGTTCCTGCTGCTTGCGCCGCTTCAGGTTCGCGCGGAGCGCCTCGGCCAGGCGCTTCGCCTTCTCTTCATCATGCTTGACCATGGTGCAGGGGCTAATATCCCGGTCCCATATCGGCAAGCGTCTTGACGGTATCGCGGGGGTCAGCCATAGGCCGCGCGTCCTCCAGACATGCTGCCGTAGCTCAGTGGTAGAGCGCATCCTTGGTAAGGCTGAGGTCGTGAGTTCAATCCTCACCGGCAGCACCAGCATCGCGATGGCGAATTCCCGTTTCGAACGCGGAAGCAGGCGCCACGAAGGCTCGAGGAATCTCGATGATTGACTGCGCAATGCGTAATGGTTGAACCCGTCGTCAGCGAGGCCCCGCGCCTTGACCAGCTGCAAATGGTCACGGTGGAAACCGATGCCGGTGGAACGGTGTCGGCGTCGACCGTGATGACATTCGAACAGTCGGGCGACGTCGTTTCCGCGCGGTATCGCGGCGGTTCGATCGTCGATGGCTATCTGATCGGCCGTCTTTCCGGGCTGAGCCTTCACTTTCGCTATGTGCAGGCCGATACCGACGGGCGGCTGGATGCGGGAGTGTCCGACGGAATGTTCGAATATGCGCCGAACGGCCGCTTGAGGCTGGTCGAACATTTCACCTGAATCACGCGCGACGGGCAAGGGACGAACATTTTCGAAGAGGTCGAACGTGTATGTGAGCATTGAAAGTCCGGCAGAGACCGATGCGCGGCTCCGAAAGGTGATTGCACGCGCCTCGCTTCAGTGGCGAAGTGAGCCGTTTGCGTTCTACGAATTTCCCGCTGCCGCTGGGCCCCCACAGGGATTGGCCGACGCCGTAGCGTTTGTCCGCGATGCAGAGGTGTGGAGTGTGCTGCGTCCGGCCGGCAGCGACGCGGGTGAGACGTTCGGACTGTTTTCGTTCCATTTTGAAGAGGGCCTAGACAACAGCGGCTTCGTCGCTGGCTGGCGACGCATTTGAAAGCCGAGCTTGGAACGGGCGTGTTCGTGATCTGCGGCCAGAACTCAGCCCGGGGCGGAATTTTCGATTATTGCGGCGTCCCGATCGCTTTGAAACCTAAGGCCGAACGCGTTCTCGATCAGCTTCGAGACGGCGCGGCGACCTGACTGGGGTGTCTTGCCGACAAGTTGCGGATAGCAATTGACGGACCCGCCCGCCCGACGCATGGGCCCAGGAGTGCGCTTCTTCTCGGATAATGCTGCCCTCGCCTGCCCGCAGGTGATGCGCGCGTTGGGCGACGCCAACCGGGTCGATATCCCTTATGACGGCGACGCCTGGAGCCAGCGGCTCGACGCCGCCTTTTCGACCCTGTTCGAAACCAAGGTCGCGGCGCTGTGGGTCGCCACAGGAACCGCCGCCAACTGCCTTGCGCTCGCTGCGATGTGCCCGCCGACCGGCGCGGTGATCTGTCACCGGGACGCCCATATCGAGGTCGACGAGGGCGGCGCGCCCGGCTTCTACACCCACGGCGCCAAGTTGATGCTGCTGGGCGGGGCGGGCGCCAAGATCGCGCCGGCCGCGATCGTCGACCTGTGCGAGCGGATTCGCCCCGACGTTCACCAGGTCCAGCCGGCCGCGATCTCGATCACCAACGCTACCGAATATGGGCTATCCTATCGCGCCGCGGAGGTTGCGGCGATCGGTGCCGAGGCGAAACGCCGCGGCTTGGGGCTGCACATGGACGGGGCGCGCTTCGCGAACGCCGTCGCCTTCACCGGCGAGACGCCGGCCGAACTGACTTGGCGCGCGGGGGTCGACGCGCTGTCGTTCGGCTTCGTCAAGAATGGCGGGATTAACGCCGAGGCGCTAATCTTCTTCGGACCCGAGCGGGCGACAAATGCGCGACGGATGCTCAAGCGCGCGGGCCACCTCCAGTCGAAGGGCCGCTTCCTCGCCGCGCAGCTGCTGGCGATGATCGAGGATGATTTGTGGCTGACCAACGCGCGCGCCGCCAATGCCGCCGCGGCCGCGTTGGCCGAAGGCGCGGGGCAGGAACGGCTGGTCCATCCGGTCGAAGCCAATGAGCTGTTCGTGCGCATGACAGCAAACGAAGCGGTGGCGCTGCGCGCCCAAGGCTTCGACTTCTACGACTGGGCGCCCGGCGAGGTGCGGCTCGTGACTAGCTGGAACCAGGACATGGAAGCGGTTGGCCGGCTGGCCGCGGCGATCGCCGCGCTTTGAGCCGGGAAGAGCCACGGGCCGCTGTCCGAATCGATGCGTCTATCATCATTCCATTCATCATCTTCACACTGGTGTGGAGCTCGACCTGGATCGTCATTCGGGGTCAGCTTGGCGTGGTTTCGCCGCAATGGTCCGTCGCCTACCGCTTCGCCATTGCCGCGGTGGCAATGGCGGTGGTGGCGCTGTGGCGGGGGCATTCGCTCAAGATGGATCGCGGCGGGCTGATCGCGGCCAGCATCATTGGCTTCACGCAATTTTGCCTGAACTTCAACGGCGTCTATCTCGCCGAACGGTTCATCACGTCGGGCGTCGTGGCGACGGTGTTCGCACTGCTGCTAATCCCCAACAGCCTGCTTGCCTGGGGCTTCCTCGGGCAGAAACCGAGTGCCCGTTTTCTCACCGCCGGAGCGGTCGCGGCCTCCGGGATTGGGCTGCTGTTCATGCATGAGCTGCGAACCAGTCCCGCTGCGGCAGGCCAGATTGGGATCGGGTTGGGACTGACACTAGTCGGACTGCTCGGCGCGTCAGCGGCCAATGTCTATCAGGCGGGGGAAGAGGCACGACGCCATCCGCTGTTCGCGCTGCTCGCCTGGTCGATGGCGATTGGGGCGGCGATCGACGCGGTAATCGCGCTGGCCGTCGCCGGGCCGCCAACCTTCGATCCCCGCCCGAGCTATTGGCTAGGCCTGCTCTATCTTGCGTTGGCCGCCTCGGTGCTGTGCTTCAGCCTCTATTTTCCCGTGGTGCGCAAGATCGGCCCCGGCAAGGCCGCATATTCGAGCGTGCTGGTGCCGATCATCGCGATGGGCCTGTCGACAATGTTCGAGGGCTATTCGTGGAGCACGCTGTCGATTGCCGGCGGCGCGCTGGCGATCGGCGGAATGCTGGTCGCGCTGGTCGGGCGGCGGCGACCATTGCCCGCGGCGGCGCCCGATGCAGGCTGAATGATGATCGGGGCGTTGCGCCGAGCAGCGCCAGCCCTTAGGCGTCGCCGCCATGTACGATGCCCGCCTCAATCCCGAAGCTCCGCCCGCGCCGGAGCATGTCGCCATTCATCGCAAGGATTATCAACCACCTGACTGGTGGGTGAGCGAGGTCGCGCTCGATGTCTTGCTCGACGAGGCGCGGACGCGGGTCCGATCGACACTCAATGTCGCGCGTAACGGCGATCATGACCGACCGTTGCGGCTGGCGGGAGACGGGTTGGAGCCGCTGACGGTTCATGTTGATGGCGGCGAGGCGCGCTGGACGATGGACCGCGGCTCGCTGGTGATCGAGCTCGGTTCGGCCAGGGCGACGATCGAGACCGAGGTCGAGTTGGCGCCCACCGCGAACAGCCGGCTGATGGGCCTCTACGCTTCGGGAGGGATGCTCTGCACTCAATGCGAAAGCGAGGGATTTCGGCGCATTACCTTCCATCCCGACCGGCCCGACGTGCTGTCGGTCTATCGGGTGCGGATGAGCGCCGACAAGGCGCGCTATCCGGTGCTGCTCGCCAACGGCAACCTCGTCGACAGCGGTGACGGCGAAGGCGGCACTCATTGGGCGGAATGGCACGACCCCTTCCCAAAGCCCTCCTATTTGTTCGCGATGGTGGCCGGCGACCTGTCGCCCAACCGCGACAGCTTCACCACCATGAGCGGGCGCAAGGTCGATCTCGGCATCTGGGTGCGCGAAGCGGATTTGCCGCGTACTGCGCACGCGATGACCAGCCTCAAACAGGCGATGGCTTGGGACGAGCGAGCGTACGGCCGCGAATATGACCTCGATCGTTTCAACATCGTCGCGGTCGACGATTTCAACTTCGGCGCGATGGAGAATAAAGGCCTCAACATCTTCAACTCGCGCTTCGTCCTGGCCGACCAGGACACCGCGACCGATGCCGATTTCGACGCCATCGCCGGGGTCGTCGGCCATGAATATTTCCACAATTGGTCGGGCGACCGGGTGACCTGCCGCGACTGGTTTCAGCTATCGTTGAAAGAAGGCTTCACCGTGTTTCGCGACCAGAGCTTTTCGGCCGATATCGGGTCCGAAGCGGTCAAGCGGATCGACGATGTGCGCCTGCTCCGGTCAGCGCAGTTCCCCGAGGATTCCGGCCCGCTGGCGCACTCCGTGCGGCCCGACTCCTATATCGAGATTACCAACTTCTACACCGCGACGGTCTACAATAAGGGCGCCGAAGTCATCCGCATGATGCACACGATTTTGGGCGCGGACGCGTTCCGGAAAGGCAGCGACCTTTATTTCGAGCGGCACGATGGCGAGGCCGCGACATGCGAGGATTTCGTCACCGCGATGGAGGATGCCAGCGGGGCCGATCTTGGGCAATTCCGCTTGTGGTACAGCCAGGCGGGAACGCCCCGCGTCACCGCGAGGCTCGACCATGACGCGGCAGCCGCGAAGGCTATCCTGACGTTGACGCAGGCGGTGCCCGATGCGCCCGGCCAGACAGGCAAGGCGCCGATGGTGGTACCGCTAAAGGTTGCCCTGCTCGGCGCGGAAAGCGGCACGGCGCTGGGCGAGGAGCAGCTGATCTTGCTCGATTCAGGGGAGGTCAGCGTCGACTTTGGGAATGTGGGCGAGGTGCCCCTGCTGTCGATCAACCGCGATTTTTCGGCACCGGTGATCCTCGACGTAACGCGCCGCGGGGGCGAGCTCGAGCGGTTAGCGGCGGTCGATCCCAACCCTTTTGCGCGCTACGAGGCGGGGCAGGAGCTTATGCTGCGCGCGCTCATTGCCGTCGCAGCAGGTGAAGAAGTCAATCGAGCGCCGGTGATCGAGGCGATGCGCGGCACGCTGTGCTCCAACGCGCTCGATCCCGCCTTCAAGGGCGAGGCGCTGACCATGCCCTCGGAAAGCCTGATCGGCGACCGAATGGCAATCGTCGACCCTGACGCCATTCACGCGAGCCGAGAGACGCTGCGCCAGGCGGTGGGCGTCGCGCTGGTCGACGATCTCACCGCTGCCCAATCGGCGAGCGCCCCAGGTAGCGACCTATCGCCCAGCGCCAAGGGCGTTCGCCGCCTGAAGACCGTGGCGCTCTCGCTGCTTGCAGCGGGCGATCCTGCTCGCGGTGGAGCGCTCGGCAAGGCGCAATATGACGCGGCCGACAATATGACCGACCGGCAAGGCGCGCTCGCAGTGCTCGCCAGCCTCGAGAGGGCCGATCGCGAGGCCGCGTTCGCCGATTTTTACGAGCGCTACCGCGGCGACACGCTAGTGCTCGACAAATGGTTCGCGCTGCAGGCGGCGGCGATGCGCGGCGACACTCTCGACGTGGTCGAACGGCTAGCGGCGCATGCCGACTTCACGCTCAAGAACCCCAACCGCTGGCGCGCGCTGGTCGGCAATCTTGCTGCCAACCAGATGGCGTTCCACGATGCCTCGGGCCGTGGCTATGGTTTTGTCGCTGAGATGATTATCGCGGCCGACAAACTCAATCCGCAGGTCGCGGCGCGGCAAGTGCCGGTATTCGGTCGTTGGCGGCGGATGGAGCCCAGGCGAGCCGACCTGATGCGCGCCGAATTGGAGCGAATTGTGGGGACGCCGGGTCTATCGAGAGACGTGTTCGAGCAGGCGTCGAAGAGCTTGGCTTAGGGGCGGCCGCCGATCCAGTTCGCGACTTCGGCCGCGACCTGGTTGGCGGCGGCGTTGAGCGCCGGGCCGACCGTCGCCGCGGTGCCGTCGGCGGGAACGCTTGCTTCGAAGCGGCGGGTTTCGACGCGCGTCCCGCCCGCGCTCGACAGCGCGCCGTCATAGCGCACGACGACCGCGCCGGTCTGCGTATCATAGCCGAAGCGCGATAGCGTTCCGCTCAAGTTCAGGCCCGGGTCGAGCGTCGCTTGGCGCGGATCGAGCACGACGCGACTCGTAGTCCGCTTGGTCGTTTCCTGGAGCAGGTTCTGGAATAGCTTGTCGGGGCTTTCGACCCATTGCAAATTGGTGACATAAGCGACCGCGGTCGGGCCGACGAGCGCCGGGACGCGGGTCGTCGAGAGTTCCTTGGGGATTACCGGAACGTCGATGGTCAGCGCTTCGCCAGGCGCTGCGCTGCGCGCAATGCTGGCCGGAGCGGGAGCGACGCTGGTCAGGGTAAGCAGCGTCGGCGGGACCTTCTTGCCGCCGAAGCAGGCGGCGAGTGACAGCGTGCCCAAGGCGATCAGCAACCGGCGGGACGTGCGCATCATTTGGTCTTTCCAGGCTTATAGTCGGGCAGCTTCTCGGGGCCGAGCACCCCCAGCGCGCCGTCATTGTTGAGGCGGTCGGAGAATTGGCTGAGCGAGCCCGACAGGTCGCGCAGATCGCGCACCAGTCGGTTGGCTTCGGGCAGCGTCGACTTGGTCAGATTTTGAATGCCCGGCCGCGCATCGGCGATCATCGCATCGAGATTGTCAGTCGCGCGCTGCACTCCGGCGATGGCCTTGCGCAAATCCTGGGCGGCGGGTTTGCCCTGCTCGTTGACCAGGCGGTTGGTCGAATCGGCGAGGATGCCGACACGCTGCGCGGCGATGCCCGCATTCTGAGCGGCAATCCTGGCATCTCTCATTGCGTCGGCGAGATCGGGCGCGCGCTCGGCGAGAACCCGCGTCGTCTTGTCGACATTCTCGAGGATGTCGGCGATCGAATTCTGGTTCTTGTCGCTGAGCAACTCGGTGAGGCGCTCGGTAAGGCGCTGGATGCGGTCGATCAGCTCCGGTGCCGAGTTCAAAAGCGCGCCGAGACCGCCCGAGCTGGCCGGGATCACCGGGCAGCCCTGGGGCCCCAACTGCTGCAGCGCCCGAGCGCCCTTGACTGCGCCTTCCAGCGCAATCTCGCTGACCCCGGTGAAGCCGACCCCCTTGATCTGGGCGGTGGTACCCTGGAGAATCGGGGTTTGCGCATCGACCGTGACCCGGACCCAGACGAATTCGGGCCGTTCGGGCAGCAAACTGATCTTTTCGATCTGGCCGACCGGGACTCCCTGGAAATTGACCGCCGAGCCCTTGTTCAGGCCACCGACTCCCTGGCTGAAATAAATGTCGAAACATTTGGTGGCGCTGTTCGACAGGCCGGCGAGCCAGACGATGAACAATAGCAGCCCAGCCAAGAGGACAAGGGTGACGGTGCCGACGAGCACATGGTTCGAACGCGTTTCCATCGGCGCTTACTGCCCCTTCAGCCCGGCGACGGCGGCGCGTCCGCGGGGCCCGTTAAAATATTCCTGGATCCAAGGATGGTCCAATGCGAGCAATTCTTCAATCGTTCCAACCGCGATCACCTTTTTATCGGCAATCACCGCGACTCGGTCGCAGATTGCCCACAGCGTGTCGAGGTCGTGGGTGATGAGGAACACGGTCAGTTCAAGCTTTTGCTTTAATCCCTCGATCAATTCGTCGAACGCGGCGGCGCCGATCGGATCAAGGCCGGCGGTCGGCTCGTCGAGAAACAGCAGTTCGGGATCGAGCGCCAAGGCGCGGGCAAGGCCGGCACGTTTCCTCATCCCGCCCGACAGTTCAGAGGGAAATTTGGGCCCGGCGTCGGCTTCGAGGCCCGACATGGCGATCTTGTAGCTGGCGATCTCGTCAAGCAGCGGCGGTTTGATGAAGGGGAAATACTCGTGGATCGGGACCTCGACATTCTCCGCCACGGTCAGCGTCGAGAAAAGCGCGCCATTCTGGAACAGGACGCCCCAGCGGCGGCGGATGTTCTTTGCCTCATCCTCTTCGCGCCCGATCATCGTCTCGCCGAGTACCTCGATTTCGCCGGCAAGCGGAACCTGCAACCCGATGATCGAGCGCATTAGTACCGACTTGCCGGTCCCCGACCCGCCGACCACGCCGAGAATCTCTCCGCGCCGGACGTCGAGATCGAGGCCGTCGTGGATGACCTGTTCGCCAAACGCATTCTTGAGTCCGCGGACGGTGATGATCGTGTCGTCGCTCATGCCCAGCCAACCGAGGAAAAGAACACGGCGAATACCGCGTCGAGCACGATCACCAGAAAGATTGACTGGACAACCGCGTTGGTCGTGCGGGAGCCAACCTCCTCGCTATTGCCTTGGACCAGCATGCCCTGAAAGCAGCCGGCCAGGGCGATGATGAAGCCAAACACCGGCGCCTTGATCAAGCCGACCCACAGGTCGGACATCGGGACGACTTCTTGCAGCCGCTGGATATAGGTCGAAGGCGGAATGCCGAGCGAAACCCAAACGAAAATTCCGCCACCCAGAAGCGACATGATCATGGCGAAAAATGCGAGCAGCGGCATCATCACGATCGCCGCCAGCATTCGCGGCACGACCAGCGCCTCGATCGGCGAGACGCCGATGGTGCGCATCGCGTCGACTTCTTCGGTGATCTTCATCGTCCCGATCTGAGCGGCGAAGGCCGAACCGGAACGGCCGGCGACCATGATGGCGGTCATCAGCGTCGCCAGCTCGCGCACCGAGATTCGGCCGATCAGGTTGATCGTGTAGACTTCGGCACCGAACTGCTGCAGCTGGACCGCGCCCTGCTGTCCGATGACGACGCCGATCAGGAAGGTCATCAGCCCGATGATGCCGAGCGCGCGCACTCCGACAAGGTCGAACCGCTGAATGACGGCGTTGATACGAAACCGCTTTGGGCGACGGGCAATCGCGGCGAAGGCGACCAGGACCGCACCGAGGAAACCGACCAAACCAACCAGGGTCTTGCCGGTTTCCGATACCCAAAGCCCCAGCTCGTCGAGCGTCTTTGTGGGGCCAGTGCGCTCCTCGGGGCGGATTCGCGCGGGGTGGTCGGCCTCGGCGACTTGCTCGAGCAGGCCCTGAACGTCCTTCGAAGCGCCGACTACCTTCGCCCCGCGATCGCGCACGGTGCGGTGGATCAGCCAGGCACCGACCGTGTCGATCTTCTCGACGCCGCTCAAGTCGATGGTCAGCGGGTCGGGAGCCTCGGCGAGTTGGCGCTGGATCGAGCCGACGCGCGCGATGGTCAGCGACCCGACGCAGCGGAACGCATCCCGGTCGGTGCCGGATTCGGTCGAGGTGGTCGCAGCCCCCATGGTAGCGGACCCTGCTCGAATTGATTGCCAGCGGCAAGCCCGAACGATTTGCCCCTTTGCTGCCAGAGCTGTTGGCTTATAGCGGCGTTCGATGACGAGTGATCCCCCCGTCGGCCTGCGGCCGCTGTTCCTGACGGTCGGAGCCAATGAGGCGCGGGCCTTTGGAATGGACGCGGCCGACCGTGCGCGGGCGCTAGCGGCCCAAGCTGGCTTGGAGCCGGCCGACAGTGCCGAGCCTGGGCGATCAGCAATTATTGCCGACCTTGCCTACACCTGGGATCCAGTTTGGCTGGGCGTGATTGAGCGGCGGCCCGGCGCGCGGTTGGTCGCCGACGGGGCGACTGTTCTGGTTCACGTGCCGTCGGACGGCAACGCCGGGACCGTGGTCGACGCGATGCGGAACGGACGCTGGTCGGGCGAAGGTTATGAGGCGCTCGACCCGGAGCAGGCCGAGATCAGCAACCACCAGCTGCGCAAGCGCGAGCGGCCATTTGTGATGAAGCTGGACCCGGCCGACCCGGAGCCGGTCGAGCGGGCCGCCTACGACGCTAGCTACAAGGGGGTGACCGACGCGCTGACGCTTTATTTGTGGCGGCGCTCGGCCTTCTACCTGACGCGCTGGGCGGCGCGAGCGGGATTGTCGCCCAACATTGTGACTGCGGTCGGCGCGGCCTTGTGCGTCGCCGCCTTCTTCCTCTTCTACCAGGGTTGGTATTGGACCGGGGTAGCGGCGTCGTTCGGCTTCATGGTGCTCGACACGGTCGACGGTAAGTTGGCGCGCTGCACCGGTCAGTCGTCGAAATGGGGCAATGTGTTCGACCATGGCATCGATTTGATCCATCCACCCTTCTGGTGGTGGGCGTGGTCCGAGGGGCTGGCGGCGTACGGGCGGCCGTTCGAGCGGGTGTTCGAGCTGTTGATCGTCGGCGCGATCGTTTTGGGCTACGTCGCCCAGCGCGTGATCGAAGGCATTTTCATGCGCCGTTTCGGAATGCACATCCATGTGTGGAAGCCGATCGACAGCCGATTCCGGCTGATCACCGCGCGGCGCAACCCCAACATGGTGATCCTGGTCGCCGCGTTGGCGGTGAGGCGGCCCGACCTGGGCATCGAGTTGGTCGCGCTGTGGACGATAGTGTCGCTGATTTTCCACGCCGTGCGGCTGGCGAAGGCCAATGCCCGACGCGACCGGGGCCTTCCGGTAACTAGCTGGCTTTCATGACTGGCTGGACCGCGCTGGTGCTGGCCGGATCGCGACCGGGCATAGACCAGTTCGCTGCTCAGCATGGAACTGACCTCAAGGCGCTGATTTCTGTCGACGGGATGCCGATGGTGGCGCGGCCGGTGGCGGCCCTGCTGGCGTCGCCCGAGGTCGGCCGGGTGCGAGTGTTGGCTCAGCAAGTCGAGCGGATAGCGGGGGTGCTGCCGAACAATGAGCGCCTGTCGGTCGAACCGTCGGGCGCGACCATCGCGGCGACGATCGAGGCGATGTTGAGCGATCCCACAACTCGCTTTCCATTGCTCGTGACCACTGCCGACCATGCGCTGCTCGATCCCGCGATGATCGCCGATTTCTGCGGACGGGCGGCGGGTGCCGACCTGGCGATCGGGCTGGTCGAACAGCAGGCGCTCGATGCGCTGTTGCCGCAAATCGAGCGGACCTGGCTGCGGTTTCGCGGCGGAGCTTATTCGGGCGCCAATTTGTTCGCCTTCGACAGCGCAAGGGCGGCGACGGCCGTGCGCCTGTGGCGCTCGGTCGAACAGGATCGCAAGAAAGGCTGGCGGATGATCGCGGCGCTTGGGCCGGTCGCCTTGCTTGGGGCAGCGCTGAGATTGCGCACCCTTGATCAAACGCTGGCCTCGCTCGGACGGCGCCTCGGTCTGTCAATCCGCAAGGTCGAGCTCGCCAATCCGCTGGCAGCGATCGATGTCGACAAGCCAGCCGACCATGCACTGGTGACCGCCATCCTCGAAGGGCGGGCATGACCGACCTTGCCATCTACGACATGGATCGAACGGTCACCAGGCGCGCGACCTATACGCCGTTTCTGCTGCACTGCGCGCTCCACCGCGCGCCGTGGCGATTGCTGCTGTTGCCGATCGTGGGGCTGTCGATGCTGGCCTATGTCGCGAAGGCGATTGACCGCGCGCGGTTGAAGGAAATCAACCATCGCCTGTTGCTGGGGCATAAACGGCACCCGGCCGAACTGAAGCTACTCATTGACAGTTTTGCCAACGCGACGCTCGCCAACAACGTCCGCCCCGGCGCGCGCGCCGCGATTGCTCGCGACAGGGCCGAGGGGCGCCGTGTGGTGATGGCCACCGCCAGCTACCGCTTTTACGCCCGCGAAATCGCCGAACAATTGGGCTTCAACGACTGCATCGGCACCAACTCCATCCTCGGCCTCGACGAGCGGGTTCATGCGAAGATCGACGGCGACAATTGTTATGGTCCGGCCAAGCTAAAGATGGTCGCGGAATGGCTGGCGGAGAGCGGCCTCGAGCGCGGCCATGTCCGTTTCTATTCCGACCATGCCAGCGATGCACCGGTATTCGAGTGGGCCGACGAGCCGGTCGCAGTGAACCCCCATGATAGGCTCAGGAAGCTCGCCGCCGAGCGCGGCTGGCAAGTGGAGGACTGGGGTTGAAGCTCGGCCGTCAGGGGACGGTCGAACATGCCCCCTAGATCGCGTTCAATGCCGCATCGAAGTCGGCGATCAGGTCTTCGGCCTTCTCGACGCCGATCGAAATGCGGACCAGATTGTCGGTGATCCCCAGCGCGGCCTTGCGTTCGTCGGGGACCGACAAATGGGTCATCGCCGCGGGGGCCGACGCCAGCGTTTCGGTGCCGCCGAGGCTGACCGCCAGCTGGGCGATCTTCAATGTGTCGAGGAAGGCGAACGCCTCGCGCTCGCCGCCCTTCAGATAGAGCGAGAAAGTCGATCCGGCGCCGAGGCAGTGACGCCGGTAAATGTCGGCCTGGCGCGATCCGGGATCGAGGAACCCAAGATAGCCGACCTGCTCGACTTTGGGATGATCGCGTAGAAATTCGCAGACCTTCACGGCATTCTCGCCGGCGCGGGTCATGCGAAGTTCGAGCGTCTCGAGGCTGCGCAACAGCATCCAGGCAGTGTTGGGATCGACGATCCCGCCCATCGTGTTGCGGATCGACCGCACCTGGTTGAGCAGTTTCTTCGAACCGGTGAGGCCGCCGGCGACGAGGTCGCTGTGGCCGCCGGCATATTTGGTCAGGCTGTAGACCGAAATATCGGCGCCCTGGTCGATCGGCTTCGCCCACAGCGGGCCCAAGAAGGTGTTGTCGATCGCAATCGGCGGGAGGGCGTCGGCGTCGAACGCGGCGTCGCGGGCGGCACGGACCGCCTCGACATCGACCAGGGCATTAGTGGGGTTAGCGGGGCTTTCGAGATAGATTAGCGAAACGCGGCCCATCGTCTTGGCCTTGTCGATCGCGGCGTCGATTTCCTCGCGCGCTGCGCCCGCCGGAAAGTCGACGTACTTGACCCCGAACTGGCTCAAAATCTTGGCGATGATCGTCTCGGTCGCGGCGTAGAGCGGAGCCGAATGGACGATCACATCGCCCGGCCTGACGAATGTCAGGAATAGCGTCGTGATCGCCGTCATGCCGCTTGAAAAGCTGAGCGACGCTTCGGCATCTTCCCAGATTTTGAGACGATCCTCGAGGATTTCCTGGTTGGGGTTGTTGAAGCGCGAATAAACCAGGCCATCGCCGCTAGCCGAACGGCGCCCGGTGATGCCTTCGAAGAAGCGCTTTCCGTCGGCGGCGCAATCGAACACGAAGGTCGAGGTGAGGAAGATCGGCGGCTTCAGCGAACCCTCGCTGAGCGCCGGATCGAAGCCATAGCCCATCATCAGCGTCGAGGCGTCGAGCTTGTGATTGCCGATATGGGTTTCGGCGTCCTTCGGGCGGCGGCTGTCGGTCACGCGTCGTTCTCCTTGTTGCCGGGCGCCTTAGCTTGGGTGCGATAGCGGCGCTAGTGGCGCAAGGCCGATCAGGTCAGCCATCCACGGCCCTGCCCCCGGCAAGGCCGATCAGGCTGATCTGACGTCCATAGCTTGGCTCGCCGCGATGAGTGGCGCGGCGATAGCTGTAGAAGCGGCCTGGGAGCGCATAGGTATCCAGTCCGACGGCCTCGATCTGCCGCACCCCGGCCGCTGCCAGGCGCGAGACGACATAGGCTTCGAGGTTGAAATGCGGCCGTTTGCCTGCGCTCTCAGACACAAAGCGCTCATTGGCGGCGTCCTCGGCCCGAAGGCGCTCCGTGAACGCCCGATCGACCTCGTAGCTGGCGAGGCCGATGCAGGGGCCGACCGCGGCGGCGATGCGGTCGATGTTCGCGCCAAGCGAGACCATCGCCGCGATCGCCTGATCGGTGACGCCGGCCATCGCGCCGCGCCAGCCCGCGTGGGCAGCGCCGACCACCCCGGCTTCCACGTCGGCGAGCAGCACCGGCGCGCAGTCGGCGGTGACGATGCCGAGCAGCAGGCCGGGCCGGTCGGTAACCAGCGCATCGGCGCGGGGACGCCGACCATGGGGGAGGGCCTCATCGACAATGACCGCGACTGGGGAATGGATTTGATGGGCACTGGCAAGCGGGGCGCCCGGCAGGATCGCGTCGGCGGCGCGGCGGCGGTTGATCTCGACCGAGGCGGGATCGTCGCCGCTGCCGAGACCGGTATTGAGGCTGGCCATCGCGCCCGTAGAGACCCCGCCGGTCCGGCCAAAGAAACCGTGGGGAATGGTGTCGAGCGCGGCGGCGCGGACTATATCGAGGCTCATAAGGCGAGCCGCATGACAATGTCCTCGTCGGCCTGACTGCCGACCATGAAATGATGCGTGCCCTCGGCCTCGAAGCCAAGCTTTTCGTAGAAGCGGCGGGCGCGGGGATTGTCGGTGAACACCGACAGATAGAGATGGTCGGCGCGCCGGGCGCGGGCGCAGGCGATCACCCACTCGATCAAGGTGTGGGCGACGCCTCGCCCCTTGACCTCCTCGGTCACGTACAGCTGGCGAAGCTCCGCCGCTTCGCCGCGCGGCTCGAACGGCAAATGCGGCGGACCGAGCTTGGCGTATCCGACGAGCGCGCCGTCCGCTTCGGCGAGGCGCACGGCAAACGCCGGATCGCCAAGCTCCTTGGCCCAAGACTCCGGGGTGTGGGCCTTGAGGAAGATGGCTAGGTCGTCCGGATCATAGAGATGCCCGAACGTGTTGGCGAAAGTGCGCGCGCCAAAGTCGGCCAAGGCATCGGCGTCGGCGAGGGCTGCGGTACGGTAGGCGACGTTCATGGCTCGAGCCCGGCGACCGCGGGCCAGCCTGGCGCGCGCAATGCCATTACCTTGAACAGCCGCCCCATCCGGTCCTCGTCGCACAGGCGGCGGCGGGCCTCGGCTACAGCGGCGGTCTGATCCGGATTTCTCGCGGCAAGCGCGATCGCCCGCGCGCCGATCCCAAGCGTTTCGAGCCATGTCCCCTGACTGACCGGGCGGCTGACGACCGCGCCGCCGCGCGATGCGGCCGCGGCCATGGCCCTAAAATCGACGTATGCGGTCAGATCCTGCTCGCCTGGCGCCTCGAGGGGCTCGGCGAAGCGGTGATTCTTGACCGCCTGCAAGGTGTCGCCGCGCTCGCCCGACGCGAAACCGTAGTCGATAATCAGCGCCACCCCACCATGCACGGCTAGCCGGTTGCCGATTGCTTCGGCCGCCAAGCTGCGGGCGGGCGATCGTTCCTCGATCGGGCCACTGGCGGTGAAGAGGAACCGACATCCGTCGTGCCCGACGCGACGCTCCCCGCCGTCGATCCATTGCTGGACCGGAAGAGCGTCGAAAAATTCGTTGCCGACTAGCAACAAAGGACGATCCGGAAGAGTGTCGAGCGAGTGATGGAAGATCGCGCTGGGTACGCGCGAAGCCTGGACGTTGCGGAGTGTTGGGCTGGTTTCGACCAGATGCGCTTCGCCCGCGAACCCGGCCTTGCGCATCACTCGAAGTGCGTCCGCTGCCAGCGTTCCGCGCCCCGGGCCGAGTTCGGCAAGGATGGCATCGCCCGGCCGCCCCGCGCGTGCCCAGGTTTCGGCGAGCGCGGCGCCGACGATCTCGCCGAACATCTGGCTGATTTCGGGCGCGGTGACGAAATCGCCCACTGCGCCCAGTGGGTCGCGGGTGGCGTAATAATGGGTGTTGGCCGCGGCCATAAACTCATCGACCCCGATCGGGCCGTCGGCGGCGATTCGCGCCTTCAGCTTGTCCGCCAGTCCGCTCAAGCCACGCTGGCCGACCCGACGGTCGGCTCGATGCGGACGCGTCGCTTGGCGGCGGTGGCCATCAAATAAAGGCCGCCGACGATCATTGGCACGGTAAGCCACTGGCCCATATGGAGGCCGGTCGCTGCGGCGAATTCGCTGAGCTGGGCATCGGGCTCGCGGATATATTCCACGCCGAAGCGGAAGATTCCATAGAAGAAGATGAACGCGCCGACGAGCTTGCCCGGCTGATAGCGCGCCGGCGTACGCCAGAACAGGAAGGCGAGGATGGCGAACAGGACAATGCCTTCAAGTCCGGCCTCGTACAGTTGGCTAGGATGGCGCGGCGGGCCGAGGGTGGCGATCCCTCCGGGATGCTCGACGAAGCGGATCGCCCAGGGCACGGTGGTGGGGGCACCCCACAATTCCTGGTTCACGAAATTGGCGAGGCGCCCGAACAACAGCCCGAAGGGAACGCACGCCGCGACATAATCGTGGATGCGCAGCCACGGCAGCTTTTCCTTGCGCGCAATATAGAGGATGCCGAGCGAGGTGCCGATCACCCCGCCGTGGAAGCTCATCCCGCCGTCCCACAGTTTCAAAATGTCGAGCGGGTGGGCGAGGTAAAAGGGCAAATTGTAGAACAGGACATAGCCGAGCCGGCCGCCGAAGATGATCCCCAGCGAGGCATAGAAGACGAGGTCGTCGGCGTGGCGGCGGGCCATTGGCGCGCCTGGCTGCTTGAGCAGCTTCAGCAGATACCAATAGCCGAGGAAGATGCCGGCGAGATAGGCGATCGAGTACCAACGCAACTGAAAGAAGCCTAGGTCGAGCGCGACCGGCGACAGATGGAGGTCGGGAAAGGCGATCGCCGTTGAGGCCGCGATCGTCGAAAATATTGCACTCATCGTGATGCGCTCATGGGGCTTCCCCTTGCCGTTGCCGCCTCATAGGGTGACGCGAAGCAAAGGCCAAGGAGTGACGAATGGCGGCGTCCGAGCTCGACCGGAAGTATGACGCGGCGCTCGCCGCGGTCACCGGTCCGGGTGGGCGGATCGTCGTCGAGCAGGACGAGCTGGGGCGCAAGGTGGTCGCCAATTTCCCGGCCACGCTGCCGGGCTTTTTCAAGGTCTTCTGCGAATTGAACGGCGCGGTCGAGGCGGTCGTGGCGGGGGCCGAGCGGCTCACCTTTGCCGACCTTGACGCGATCTCGGACCAGTTGGCCCATACATTGGTCGCGCGCGGCGTTACCAAGGGCGACCGGGTCGGCATCGCCATGCGCAACTGCCCAGCCTGGATCGTCGGGTATATGGCGGCGCTCAAGGCCGGTGCGATCGTCACGCTGATCAACGGTTGGTGGCAGGTCGGCGAACTGGCCCACGCGCTGGCGCTCACCCAGCCCACGCTGATCCTGGCCGATCAACTGCGCGCCCAGCGCATCGCGTCGACCAACTTGCCTCTGAACGTCGCCACCATCGCGATCGAACAACCGATCGAGCGGGCTTTCGCGGACTGGCTGGGCGAAGGCGAGGGAGCGGAGCTGCCGGACCTCTCACCGGAGGATGACGCGACGATCCTGTTCACCTCGGGTTCGACCGGCGAGGCCAGGGGGGCGCTGTCGACCCACCGCGCGGTCACGAGCGGCGCCTACGTCTATGCGGCCAGCATCCTGACCCTTCTCCGCATTCTACAGTCGGAGGGGCGCCCCCCGGTCAATCCGCCGCGCACTTTGGTCGGCGTGCCCCTGTTCCATGTCACGGGCGAAGTGCCCCTGCTGCTCA
>NZ_JACDDV010000081.1 GCF_013816785.1 Sphingomonas sp.
CAGGGTGCTGCGCGATCTCGGCCAGAATCTGTCGGCGTTCAACAATCCCTACAGCCGCAACATCTCGGTAACGCCGGGCACCAGCTACAAAGGCAAGACAAGCGACGGAGGTGTTTCACTAGAGGCCAATTACGATTTCGGCGGCGCCAAGTTGACTTCGATCACCGCCTATCGCGGCTACAAGTCGGAGCAGAATGGCGACGTCGACTACAGCACCGTCGACATTCTCTATCGCCCTGATAACGGCGTGAGTTTCCGCCGCTTCAAGACCTTCACTCAGGAACTTCGACTTCAAGGCAAGGCGTTCGGCGACAAGCTCGACTGGCTGATCGGCGGCTATTACGCCAACGAGAAACTGACGCTCCAGGACGAATTGCGGTTCGGCAGCCAGTATGGCCGGTTTGCGGCATGCCGTCTCGTCACGGGTGGTGGCCTCGCGCCGCTCTTCAATCCGGCCGCGCCGGGCTGCCTTGCCGCGCGGCCAGCGGCATTCGGTGCGGCAAGCCCGATCTTCTACGCGGCGATCGACCGTCTCGACGGAATCCGTGATCGTGGAAGTACGGGTGACGTTTATAAGCAAAATAGCCGCAACTATGCCTTGTTCACCCACAACATCTTTCATGTGACCGACCAGTTCGACGTCACGGTCGGACTGCGTTACACCAACGAGCGCAAGCGCTTGAACGCGATCTTCGCCAACGACAATCTCGCCTGCGTTCAGAATCAGACGGCGCTGCTTCCGTTCCTGTCCGGGCCATTGGGGGCGACGGCGGGGGCGATCATCGGCCTTAGCTGTCAGGGTAACAGCACCGCCGAGCTCAATGGCGTTCGCATCAGCGACAAGCGCAAAGAGCATAAATTCACAGGGACCGGCGTTCTGTCCTACAAGCCGACCGACGATTTGCTGCTCTATGCCAGCTATTCGCGCGGCTATAAGGCGGGCGGGTTTAACCTCGATCGGTCGGCGCTCAAGGGGCCGGTTGAGATCGTTGGTGGCGTCCCACGGACGACGTTTGCGTCGTTCGGCGGTGCGCAGGCGCTGGTCGGCCGTCTCCAGTTCGACCCTGAAATTAATGATGCCTACGAATTGGGCGGCAAGCTCACTCTGGGCGGCCTGATCCTCAATGCTGCCGTGTTCCGTCAGCAGTTCAAGAACTTCCAGCTCAATACCTTCGACGGGACGGTGTTCATCGTCCAAAACGTCAACGGCTGCACCGACGGTCTGGCAGGAGCCGACCGCGATCAAGCGAAGTTCGCCACGGCACCGAATTTCAACCGAGGCGCCGCCGCAACAGGAGCCTGCGACAAGGACAACGTCGGTTATGGCGTCCGCTCGCAGGGTGTCGAGCTCGAGGCGTCATACCGATTGATGCGGGATCTCCGGGTCAACGCGGGCCTGACACTGGCCAAGACCAAGTATCGCAGCAACCTGGTCGGAACCGACAATGGTACGCCGCTCAACCCGGCGTTGCGGCGATTGCCCGGAAGCTATTTGTCGAATGCTCCCAGGACCGTTGCGACTGGCTCGGTCGCGTGGACGCCTCGGATCGGTGGCAGCGGCCTGTCGGGCCTGTTCTACATCGATGCCCGCTACTCGGGTCATTACAACACCGGATCGGACCTGTTCCCGCAGAAGGGGCAGGAAGCCTACACGCTGGTCAATGCCCGTGTCGGCGTACGCGGGCCGGACGATCGTTGGGCGGTCGAGCTGTGGGCGCAGAATCTGTTCGACAAGGATTATACCCAGGTCGCATTCAATTCGCCGTTCCAGGAGGGCGCGGCCAGTGCTCCGTTCACCGATCCCGCCTATCCCGGCGGTCGGCAGATCTTTTCGGCCTTCCTCGCCGAACCGCGCACCTACGGCCTGACGGTCCGCGGCAGCTTCTCGGCGCCGAGGGCCAAACCAGCGGAATATGTCGCGCCCCCGGCCCCGCCGCCTCCGCCGCCGGCGACGCAAACATGCCCGGATGGCTCGGTAATTCTGGCCACAGACGTCTGTCCGCCGCCGCCCCCGCCGCCGCCGCCGCCGGCACCCGAACGCGGTTAACGCTCTCGGTCAAAATGGAAGGGCTCCGCCGACGACGGCGGGACCCTTTTGGTCAGGCCGCCGCAGCGGCCTCGAGCAACGCCTCGCGCAACACCGCGCCCTCGTTGGTCGTGAGCTTTTTCCCGTCCGCCGTCGTCAGGTAGAAGACATCGACCGCGCGCTCCCCATAGGTGGCGATATGGGCCGAGTGTAGCTGATGCCCGAAACCGTGTATCTCCTGCGCCAGCCGGGCCAGCAGGCCAGGGCGGTCGCGCGCATTGACCTCGACCACGGTCGTCCGGCTCGACGCCTTGTCGGCGACCAGCACGCGCGGCGCCACCCGGAACGCCTGCTCGCGGATAGGCAGGTCTGGCGGCGGAGACAGGTCGGGCTCGGTTACCGCGCTCAGGCATTTCTCGACTGCCTTGACGAGCCGCTTGCGCAGTCGGGCATCATCATAAGCGCGGCCGCGGGCGTCGGTGACGAGCAGATTGTCGAGCGCCATCCCGTCGCGGCTCGTATGGACCCGGGCGTCGACGATCGAGGCGCCCGCGCCACTCAGGGAGGCGGCGATGCGGTAGAATAGGCCCGGCCGATCCGGCGCGAAGATCGACACGCGCGTTACGCCGGAGGTCGGGTCTGGCTCGGCCACGATCGACGGCACCGGATCGCCGAACCGCGCCTCGGCGGCGGCGACCTGGCGGGCGTTGGCAAGCTGCCATGGGGCGGGCTCCGCCAGCCAGTAGCTGTCGGGCAGGCGCCGGGCGTGAGCGCGCGCGGCCGCTGCGGTCCAGGCGAGTTGGGCAGCGAGCCAGGCCTGGCGCTCGGCGACCTGTTCGGCCCGCCCGCGCTGCTTGTGGCCGAGGCGAAGCCGCTCCTCGGCGGCGTCGAACAGCGTGCGCAGGAGAAGGCGTTTCCAGTCGGTCCAGGTGCCCGGCCCGACCGCCCTTATGTCGACCACGGTCAGGATGAGGAGCAATCGCAGCCGCTCGGGACTTTGAACCTTGCCAACGAAATCCTCGACTGTCCTGGGATCGGCCAGATCCCGGCGGAAGGCAGTATTCGACAGCAGAAGGTGGTGACGAACCAGCCAGGCGACGGTCTCGGTCTCGGCCTCGTCGAGTCCGAATCGCGGGCCGAGCGCAAGCCCGATCGCGGCGCCCAGCTCGCTATGGTCGCCGCCGCGTCCCTTCGCGATGTCGTGCAGCAGCACGGCGACGTAAAGCACTCTGCGCGAGGCGATCTGGTTGAACAGGACGGTCGACAGCGGATGATCGTCGGCGAGCTCACCCCGCTCGATTTGCGATAGCAGGCCGATTGCGCGGATCGAATGCTCGTCGACGGTGTAGTGGTGATACATGTCGAACTGCATCTGCGCGACGACGCGGCCGAAGTCGGGGACGAAGCGGCCGAACACGCCCGCCTCGTTCATCCAGCGCAGCACTTGATCCGGCTTGTCGCGCGCGGTCAGCACGTCGAGGAACTGGGCGTTGGCGGTGGGATCGTCGCGCACCTTGTCGACCAGACGCGCATCGCGCGACGCTGCGCGCATCGCCACGGGGTGGATTTCCAAGCTTTCGCGCGCGGCAAGCGCGAACATCTCCACCAAGCGGGCGGGCTGTTCGGCGAACCAGCGGTCGTTGGGTATCGACAGGCGGCCACGATCGAGGGTGAAGCCGTTGAGGCGCCTGGGGCGTCGGCGGAGCGTCGGCAACGCGAACCGCCGCCCCTTGTCGGCCATTTGCTCATCCAGCTGGGCAAGGAACAGTCCGGTCAAGTCGCCGACCATGCGTGCGTTCAAAAAATAGAATTGCATGAACCGCTCGACCGCTGATTTGCCCGGCCGATCGGCGTAGCGCATCGCGCCGGCGATCGTCCGCTGCATGTCGAAGCCGAGCCGCTCCTCGGCCCTTCCTGCGGTGAGATGCAGGTGGCCGCGGACTGACCACAGGAAGCGCTCGGCGCGCTCGAAGCGACGGAATTCGGCGTTGGTGAACAGACCCTTGGCGACCAATTCGCCAGGCTGCTGGACGCCGAATACATATTGGCCGATCCAGTAGAGGGTGTGGAGGTCGCGAAGCCCGCCCTTGCCATCCTTGATATTGGGCTCGACGACATAGCGGCTGTCGCCCATGCGGCGATGACGCTCGTCGCGTTCGGCTAGCTTGGCCGCAACGAACTCGCGTGCGGTGCCGGCAACGACTTCGGTGTGGAAGCGGCGCATCGCCGCGTCGTGCAGCGCCTCGTCGCCCCACAGCCAGCGCGCCTCCAGCAACGAGGTGGCGACGGTGGTATCGGCGCGCGCGGCGGCGACCAGATCACCCGGCGTGCGCACCGACTGGCTGGCCTTCAATTTCAAATCCCACAATAGATACAGGATGGCCTCGACGACTTGCTCGCACCATGGCGCGCGACGATCGGGCGTGAGGAACATCAAGTCGAGATCGCTGAACGGCGCCATTTCGCCGCGCCCCGTGCCTCCCAGTCCGACAAGCGCCAGCCGTTCGCTGGCCGAGGGGTTGGCGATTGGGTAGAGCCGTTGCATGACGAGATCGTAGGCGAGACGGACGATCTGGTCGGAGAGGAAGGCGTAGGACGCGGCGATCACCCGCCCGCGCCCCGGCTCGACCGCCAGCCGGCGGGCGATCTCGGCCCGCCCGGCGTCGAGCGCGTCGCGCAAAATCGGCGTCGCATCGCGCGAGATGTGGCGGTCGGGCAGCATCGCCAAGCGGTCGGCGAGACCGCGCCGGTCGATGATCGCCCGCCGCTCGAGGATCAACTCATAGCGCGGCGGCTGGCGCATCACTCGCTCCCGGCGATCCGCTTCAGGGCATAAAGCGCGTCCAGCGCCTCGCGCGGCGTGAGGGTGTCGGGATCGAGGACGGCCAAGGCGTCAGCGAGCGGACCGGTTGCGGTTTTATCGACCCGCTGCGCGGCGAACAGCGGCAAGTCGTCGAGGCCCGCCGCGATCCCGCCGGTAGCGTCACGGCCGGCTTCGAGCTTGGCGAGGACCGACTTGGCGCGGGCGAGCACCGTTGGCGGCACTCCGGCGAGCTTGGCGACAGCGATGCCGTAGCTGCGGTCGGCGGGGCCGTCCGCGACTTCGTGGAGCAGCACCAGTTCGCTCTTCCATTCGCGCGCGCGGACATGATGGAGGGACAGCGAGTCGAGGCGATCGGAGAGGCGGGTCAGCTCATGATAATGAGTCGCGAACAAGGTCCGCGCCTTGATGCTGTCGTGCATCGCCTCGACCACCGCCCAGGCGATCGCCAGCCCGTCATAGGTCGAAGTGCCGCGCCCGATCTCGTCGAGGATGACCAGGCTGTTGGGCGTCGCCTGGGCGAGGATGGCGGCGGTCTCGACCATCTCGACCATGAAGGTCGAGCGACCGCGGGCGAGATTGTCGGCTGCACCGACGCGGCTAAACAGGCGGTCGACGATGCCAATCTTGGCACGCGCGGCGGGGACGTAACTGCCAGCTTGGGCGAGGAGCGCGGCAAGCGCTGTCTGGCGGAGGAAAGTCGACTTGCCGCCCATGTTGGGGCCGGTGATCAGCCACAGCCGGTCGGCGGGGCCAAGCGCGACATCGTTGGCGACGAACCGCCCGCCCTCCTCGACCAGCGCCTCCTCGACCACCGGATGGCGCGCGGCGTCGAGCTCGAGGCAGGGCTGCTGGACCAAATGCGGCAAACACCATCGTCCTTCGGCGGCCCGAGTTGCATGGGAAGCGGCGACGTCGATCCGGGCGATGCCGTCGGCGGTCGCGGCGATGCGCGGCGCGGCGGCCACGGCTAGGGCGGACAGTTCCTCGAAATGGGCCGCTTCGGCGGCGTGCGCATGAGCGCCGGCCTCGACCACCCGGCTCGCCTCGGCATGGAGGTCGGGCGAATTAAAGCGGACGACGCCTGCAAGCGTCTGGCGGTGGGTAAAGCCCGATTCCGGGGTCATCAGCCGGTCGGCGTGGCGGGCGGATACCTCGATATGATAGCCGAGCACGGCGTTGTGGCGGATCTTGAGCGTCGGCACGCCGGTGGCGTCGCGGTAGCCGGCTTCGAGCGCGGCAATGGCACGCCGGCCGTCGCTGCTTGCGGAGCGCAAAGTGTCGAGCGCGGCGTCGTAGTTCTGGGCGATGTAGCCGCCCTTACCTGCGTCGAGGGGCGGTGCCTCGACCAGCGCGATGGCCAGCCTGTCGGTCAGCGCGGCATGGCCGCCAAGGTCGGGGAGCATCGCCTTCAACAGGTCGGGCAGCAGCGGCTCGGCCTCCAGCTCGGCCCTGAGTGAGGCGGCCGCAGTGAGGCCGTCGCGGAGCAGGGCAAGGTCGCGCGGGCTACCGCGCGAAGCGGCCAGGCGGCCGAGCGCGCGGCCAATGTCAGGCATCGTCCTGAGAGCGCCTCGAACGCGCTCGCGCCGCAGCGGCTCGTCGTGGAGCCATTGGACCAGCGCCAGCCGCGCTTCGATCGCTCGAACTTCGGTCAACGGGGCGGACAGGTCGCCTGCGAGGAGACGGCGGCCGGGCGCGGTGACGCAGCGGTCGATCGTGGCGAGCAAGCTTCCTACCGCCTGGCCCGTCTGGGTTCGGCAGATTTCCAAACTATCGCGGGTCGCGGCGTCGATCGCCATATGGCTGGCGCGGGCAATACGG
>NZ_JACDDV010000014.1 GCF_013816785.1 Sphingomonas sp.
TCGAGCGCCTCACCCGGTTCGAGCGGCGGCAGGATCGAAGGCAGGCAGGCGGCCAGCAGCGACTTGCCGGCTCCCGGCGGCCCGCTCATCAACAGATTATGCCCGCCCGCCGCGGCGATCTCGAGCGCGCGCTTGGCGACTTCCTGGCCCTTGACCTGGCGCAAGTTCGGCCCGCCGACTGGGGCCTCCGCCTCGCCCGGCAAGGGCGGGCGAAGCAATTGCGTCCCCTTGAAATGGGCCATCAGCGCCAAGAGGTCGGGCGCGGCCAGCACTTCGACCTTGCCCGCCCACGCCGCTTCGGGCCCTTGCACCGCGGGGCAGATCAGCCCCATCCCCTGCCCGCTGGCATGGAGCGCGGCGAGCAACACGCCCGGCGACGCCGCGATCCGCCCGTCCAGGCCCAATTCCCCGACCGCGACGTAATGCGACAGGCTTTCGGCATCGACCGCGCCAATCGCCGCCAGCAGGCCAAGCGCAATCGGCAGGTCGAAATGCGACCCCTCCTTGGGCAGGTCGGCGGGCGATAGATTGACGGTGATCCGTTTGGGCGGCAGCGCCAGGCCGATCGCCGAGAGCGCCGCGCGCACCCTTTCGCGGCTTTCGCCCACCGCCTTGTCGGGCAGGCCGACGATGACGAAATGCGGCAGCCCGCTCGACAACTGGACCTGCACCTCGACGGCGCGCGCCTCCAGCCCCAAATAAGCCACGGTGGCAACGGTCGCGACCATTCAGCGCGCCCCGCGACGCATCGCGCAATAATCTACACGCAAAATTCCCCCTGGCTCGGCGCGGTCAGCCTAGCGCGAAGGACGGCGCAATCAAGCGTCGACGTTCGCCCTTGCCTATCCGGTGCCTTCCACCCACATCGCGGCGATGTGGACTCGGGAAAAGTGGCGGACGTTCATCGACCATCCGGTGGTCGAATGGACCCTTTTCGTCACCGGGATCCTGTTGATGATCGCTGCGATTCCGGTCGGCGCGTTGCCGGGACCCGGCGGTATCTTCGTGTTCGCGGCTGGGTTGGCGCTGGTTCTCAAGACTAGCATGTGGGCCAAGCGCCGTTATGTCCATTTCAAGCGCTGGCAACCCAAGGCCGGCCGCTGGGCCGACTGGGGGCTTCGCCGCCAAAGCTTCCAGCGCCGCGAAGCGCTACGCAAGGAACAGCCGGCCGAACCGGAGCCCTCTTTGACTGCCGATGAAGTCGGCGACCGGCGTTGACTTTGGCGACCTCTGCACGTATCGGCGCCGATAACAGCGGCCGCTTCGGCGGCCCTTTTCATTAGACTTTCGAAGGCATGAGCGATGAAGCGCACTTTTCAGCCGAGCAACCTGGTCCGCGCGCGCCGGCACGGCTTCCGTCACCGCAGCTCGACGGTCGGCGGCCGCAAGATTCTGAACGCCCGCCGCGCTCGCGGCCGCAAGAAGCTCAGCGCCTAATCACCCTTACGCGCCGCGCCGACTTTCTCGCTGCCAACCGCGGCAAACGCGCGCCCATGCCCGGGTTTGTTCTTCTCGTTCGCCCGCGCGATGACTCGGACGCAACCATCCGCGTTGGCTTCACCGTGACCAAGAAGATCGGCAACGCGGTCGTCCGCAACCGGATGAAGCGCCGATTCCGCGCGCTGGTGCGCGAGACCTTCCCCGACCATGGCATCGCCGGCGCCGACCATGTGCTGATCGGTCGCGCCGGGGGGATCGAACGTGACTATGCCAGCCTCGCCGCGGACCTGAAGCGCGCGCTGGCTAAGCTGACCGCATGATCGCCCGCGCCCTCATCCTGCTGACCCGCGGCTGGCAAATAGGTCCGAGCAAGCTGCTTGCGCCCTCATGCCGCTTCCAGCCGAGCTGTTCGGCCTATGCGATCACCGCGCTTCGGCGCTATGGCGCGTTCAAGGGCGGCTGGCTCGCGCTGAAGCGAATCTTTCGTTGCCATCCCTGGGGCGGCCAGGGCCCAGACCCAGTTCCGTAATCAATCCCCGGTCCCCCGACGCACAAGGACACGTTCGTGAACGAGAATAACCGCAACATGATGCTGGCGATCGTCCTGAGCGCGCTGGTGCTGCTCGGCTGGAGCCTGCTGTCCGACCGCTTCCTGCCGACCGCGGGCCCGCAGACGCAGACCGTCGACAAGGGCAAGGTCAAGCCGCTGCCGCAGCCGAGCGCCAGTCCCGCGGCCAACACGCCGCAGGCCATTCGCGATCGCGCGCTGGTCCTCGCCGATAGCGCGCGCGTGCGTATCGCCACGCCGAGCCTGGCGGGCTCGATCAATTTGAAGGGCGCACGCTTCGACGACCTCGTCCTGGTTCGGCAGCGCGAGGGCCTGGCCAAGGACTCGCCGCCGGTCCGCTTGCTGTCGCCGGCGGGGGCCAAGGAGGCTTATTTCGCCCAATTCGGCTGGACCGGCGATGGCGTCCCCGCGCCCGACGCCAACAGTGTCTGGACCGCCAGCGCGCCGACGCTGATGCCCGGCAAGCCGGTGACGCTAGCCTGGACCAACCCGACCGGCCAGCGGTTCGAGCAAATCGTTTCGGTCGACGACGGCTATCTGTTCTCGATCAAGCAACGTGTCGTCAACACGGGAAACGGGCCGGTCGCCCTGCGCGGCTACGGCCTCGTCAGCCGCGCCGACAAGAGCAAAGATCCCTCGACCTGGACCAACCATGTCGGCCCGATCGGTTTTCTCGCAGGCAAGGCCGATTATGGCGTCGACTACAAGACGCTCGACGAGGACAAGGCCGGCGTCACCCGCGACAGCCACGGCGGATGGCTCGGCTTCACCGACAAATATTGGCTGACCGCGATGGTACCGGCCGATGGCGCCCCGGTCGAGGCGAGCTTCCGCAAGGGTGGCAGCGGCGCCTTTCAGGCTGATTATTCGGGTGCACCGTTCACCGTAGCACCCGGTCAGGCAGTCAGCAGTGACGCCCGCCTGTTCGCTGGAGCCAAGGAAAAAGCGCTGCTCGACCGCTATGAGGACCAGGGCATCACCAAGCTGTCGAAGTCGATCGACTGGGGCTGGTTCGAATGGTTCATGCGCCCGATCTTCGACTTGTTGAACTGGTTGTTCCATGCCACCGGCAACTTCGGCGTGGCGATCATCTGCCTGACGCTGATTGTCCGCACGCTGATGTTCCCGATCGCCGACAAGCAGTTCCGCTCCATGGCCGGGATGCGCCGCGTTCAGCCCAAGATGAAGGCGATCCAGGAACGCCATAAGGATGACAAACCGCGCCAGCAGCAGGAAATCCTCAAGCTCTATCAGGCCGAGAAGATCAACCCCGCCGCGGGCTGCCTGCCGATCCTGCTCCAGATCCCGGTGTTCTACGCGCTCTACAAGGTGCTGACGGTCAGCGTGGAAATGCGGCATCAGCCGTTCGCGCTGTGGATCCACGACCTGTCCGCGGCCGACCCTCTAACCCCGGTCAACCTGTTCGGAATGCTCGACTTCACCCCGCCGGGCTTCCTCGCCATCGGCGTGCTGCCGATATTGCTCGGCATTACCATGTGGATGCAGTTCAAACTGAACCCGCAGCAGATGGACCCGGTCCAGCAGCAGGTCTTCTCGATCATGCCGTGGGTGATGATGTTCATCATGGCTCCGTTCGCGGCGGGCCTGCAGCTTTACTGGGTCGTCTCCAACCTGCTGACGATCGCCCAGCAAAAGTGGCTCTATCACCGCTACGACCTCAAAAAGGACAGCGACGCCCAGGGCGCGGTGCCGGCGCATCCGTGACCGAGGCCGACGACCAAACCGAAGCCGCCCGCAAATTGTTTTCGGGGCCGATCGACTTTTTGAAGTCGGCCCCCAGGCTGGAGCATCTTCCCGCGCCCGACGCTCCCGAAATCGCGTTCGCGGGGCGCTCCAACGTCGGCAAATCGTCGCTGATCAACGCGCTGACCAACCGTAGCAAGCTCGCCCGCGCCTCAAACACCCCGGGGCGGACGCAGGAACTCAACTATTTCGACGTCGGCCGCCCGCTCGTTTTCCGGCTGGTCGACATGCCCGGTTATGGATTTGCCGAGGCGCCCAAGGACATGGTCAAGCGCTGGCGCTTCCTGATCAACGATTATCTGCGCGGGCGGCAGGTGCTGAAACGGGCGCTGGTGCTGGTCGACGCGCGCCACGGATTGAAGGATGTCGATCGCGACGTGATGGCGATGCTCGACAAGGCCGCGGTCAGTTATAACATCGTCCTCACCAAAGCCGACAAGATCAAGCCGACCGAGCTCGCCGGGACGCTCGATGCGGTGCGCAACGAAGCGGCCAGGCATCCCGCCTCGCACCCGGCGATCTTCCCGACCTCAGCCGAAACCGGAGCCGGCATCGCCGACCTGCGGACCGCGATCGTGGAGGCGGTCATCACATGAAACTGATCATCGGGAACCGCGCTTATTCGAGCTGGTCGATGCGCGGCTGGTTGGCCTTGAAGCAGTCGGGCATCGATTTCGAAGAACTGGTCGTGCCGATGTTCGACGAGCAGTGGGAAAAGCGGCGAGAGGGCGACGAATTCGCCCCGTCGCTCGGCAAGGCGCCGATCCTGTGGGACGGCGAATGCGTGGTATGGGATTCCTTGGCGATCATCGAATTTCTCGCCGATCGCGTCGGGCGCGAGCGCTTTTGGCCAGAAGACGAGTCCGCGCGCGGCATGGCGCGGTCTATGGCGGCCGAAATGCATTCGGGCTTCTCGAACCTGCGTCGTGAATTGCCGGTCAACGTGCGCAAGAGTTTCGGCTCGGTTCCCTTGTCCGACGGGGTCGAAGCTGAGGTCAACCGCATTCTCAACCTGTGGGCGCAGGCGCGCGCCCGCTTCGGCGGCCAGGGCGAATATTTGTTCGGCGATTGGACCGCGGCCGACATCATGTTCGCGCCGGTGGTCACCCGTTTCGTTACCTATGGCGTCAAGATCCCGCCGTTCGTCGCAACCTACATGGAGGCCGTTCTCCACCGCGCCGACGTGGTCGAATGGATCGAACTCGCCCAGGACGAGCCGTGGGTGATCGAGGAAATCGAGAAATTTGAGGGCAAGAAGCCCTAGGCATCGCGGGACGGCGATCTTTGGTCAGTACGGCGTGCGGTCCTTGTGCAGATATTGCCCGCTCCGGCCATCCGCGAGCAGGTCGATGTCTGGATAGTGGCAGTCCTGGCCGCTGCGCCCCCCGACCACCAGGAAGCGGCAAGGCGCGGCGCTTTCATTGATCAAGTGGTGGCCGTTGGGGACATCCTTGGGCCATGCAACAATGTCGCCCGGACGAAGCAACGTTCGCCCATGGTCCTCGGCCAGCACCGCCTCTCCCTCGATCATCAATAGCAGTTCGTCCTCCCCCTCGTGCCAGTGGCGCTGGCTCGACCACGCCCCCGGCTCAAGGCGAACAAGGCTCGCGCCGAAATCCTCAATCCCGCTGGCGAGGGCGATCCGCCGGTACCAGCGCCCGTCAACGTCGCGATCGAATGGCGTTGGATAGCCGGTCCGGTTGGTTTCCTTGACGGTGGAAAGATCGACTTTCGGCATGATGCCTAGCTTGCTACCCCCGCGCGATGAATTCGTCCATCGATCCCATCGATCTCGCGACGCGGCTGATCGCCGTGCCCAGCATCACGCCTGCCAGCGGGCAAGTGTTCGATGTGCTCGAAACCGCGCTGCGACCACTCGGGTTCGAGGTGCACCGCTTCATCGGCGGAGAGAATGCCGACGGGCCCGTCGAAAATCTGGTGGCCTTGCGCGGTAGCGGTTTTCCGCATTTCGGCTTCGCCGGGCATCTCGACGTTGTTCCTCCGGGCGAGGGATGGGACGGCGATCCGTTCACGCCGACCATCGAGGACGGTTTACTCACCGGGCGCGGCGCCAATGACATGAAGAGCGCAATCGCCGCCTTCGTCGCGGCGGTCGCCGATCTTCCGCACGACCGGGGGACGATTTCGCTCCTCATTACCGGCGACGAGGAAGGCCCGGCGCTGCACGGAACGGTAGCGATCATCGACTGGCTCAATCGACGCGGCATCCGCCCCGACATGATCCTGATCGGCGAACCGACCAGCGACGCGACCCTTGGCGACACGGTCAAGATCGGGCGGCGTGGTTCGGTCAACATGTGGATCGAGGTGCCGGGCACCCAGGGTCATGTCGCCTACCCTCACCGCGCCGACAACCCGGTCGGGCCGCTCGCTCGCATCGTCGCCGAGCTCGATGCATGGCAACTCGACGAGGGCAACGATTCCTTCCCTCCTTCCAACCTCGAATTCACCGAGGTTGGAACCCCGCCCGGCGCGACCAACCTCATCCCCGGCCGGGCGGGTGCGCGGCTCAATATCCGCTTCAACAATCTGCAACGCGGCGCCGAGCTGGTCGAGCGGGTGCGGGCGGTGGTCCAGCGTCACGCCCCCGGAGGAACCGTCGAAGCGCTGATTTCGGGCGAGGCGTTCCTCACTCCGCCGGGCGCGCTTTACGACGTGCTGGTGTCGGCGATTCGCGAGGAAACGGGAATCGAGCCGGACCTGTCGACTGGCGGCGGTACTTCGGATGGGCGCTTTCTCATCCAGCTCTGCCCGGTGGTCGATTTCGGCCTGCCCAATGTGACCATGCACAAGGTCGGCGAGCAGGCCCGGGTCGAAGATATTCGCGCCCTCACCCGCATTTACCGCCGCGTGCTGGAAAAAGTCTTTGGCTAGGCGACGTCGCGGGATCGGCCGCGCTCGGCGTTCCTCGTCCAGTTGAGGAATTCCTCCTCGAACATCGGATGGGCGAAGATGAATCCTTGGATCGTGTCGCAGCCCATCGCACGCAAGATGTCGGCCTGGGCGACATTCTCGACCGCTTCGGCGACAATCTCGGCGCCGACCCCCTTGATCAACTGCACCACCGCCTGGACCACGACGCGGGCTTTTTCGCAGGTCTCGATCTCGGCGATCAACGACGGATCAAGCTTGACCCGATCGAGCGGCATGGCGCGCAATCGCGCGATATTCGAATAGCCGGTGCCGAAATCGTCGATCGCGATCGTCGCGCCATCACGCCGCAGGGCCGCGATTTCTTCCAGGACCGTCTCCGAAACTTCCATCGCAGCGGACTCGGTAAATTCCAGCTCGATCAGCGACAGCGGCACGTCGACCTGGACGAAGGCGGCGCGCAGCCGTTGGAAAAAATCGGCACGGTCTAGCTGGCGCGGGCTGACGTTGAACGAAACCCGCCGGGCGATGCCCTGGGCTTGCCATTCCGACAGCATCGAACCGACCTCGGCGATCACCCAGTCGCCGACCTCGCCGATGATTCCGGTTTGTTCGGCGATCGGAATGAAGGTCGCCGGTGCTCGCATCCCTTCGCGAGGGTGATTCCAGCGCAGCAGCGCCTCGGCGCCGACGATCTCGCCGGTGATAAGGCTGAGTTGCGGTTGCAGGGCGAGCAGGAATTCGCCGCGCTGGACGGCCTCGCCCAGCGCCGCCTCGGTATCGACCTTGCGCTGATGTTCGGCGGCCAGTTCCTCGCTGAACAGGCAGTAGCGGCCTCCACCGTTGTTCTTGGCCTGATACATCGCGATGTCGGCGGCGCGCATGAGTGTTTCAATCGTGGTGCCATGGTCGGGGCCGATGGCCACGCCCACCGACGCACCGATATCGATGCTGTGCCCCGACAGCTCGAACGGCTCGGAAATTGCCAGCGCGATCCGGCGAGCGACCCGCTCGGCATCGGCGACGGTTTCGATTTCGGGGAAGAAGATGGTGAACTCGTCGCCCGCCAGTCGGGCCAGGATGGGGCGCTGCCCCGGCCTCTCGCCCACTTCGGCGGTGACCACCACGCGAAGCCGGTTGGCGACCATAATCAACAGATGGTCACCGCGCGCATGTCCCAGGCTGTCATTGACGTTCTTGAACCGATCGAGATCGACGAACAGCATGGCCGCGAGCGTCGCCGCCGCGCGGGCCGCGAGCATCTTGTCGGCTTCGGAACGGAAATGAAGGCGGTTGGGCAACGAAGTTACCGGGTCGTACATGCCAAGCGCGTGGGCATTCTCGATCGACGAACGGACTTCGGCGAACAGGCTGTCGACCGCCGTCGCGAGCTTGGGCATGGTGTCGCGAACGATCCGCGGCGTGGGACTGGTCAAATCGCCCTGTTCGACGGCCAAAAGACGATCGCCCAGCGCCGTCAACGCCCGAGCGCTTTCGCTGTTGGGCCGCTCCGACGCGATGTAGCAAATAAGCAGGCAGAACGCTCCGGCGACGATCGAGGCGATCAGCTGCTCATTGAAGCTGGTAATGTAGAGGAAGGCGACCAGCGAAAACAGGAACGAGGCGACCCCCGCCGCTCCGGACAGAAGCGCGTTGCTCAGTTTTTGTGCCTTGCCTTCTGTCGCCCTGGAAATCGCCCTGCCCTCTTCACTTCGTATCGCGGCGGCCTCGTGAAGAGTTGGAACTAAACAAGCTAGGTTAAGAAAGCGTGCAAAACGTCAGCGGCGGCGAAGGATAATATAGAGGCTCCCTCCGCCTCCGTGACGGCGATGCGCGCCGCGAACCGCGGCGATGTGGCGGGCATGGCGCGACGCGGCGAGCCAATGGTGAACCGCGGCGCGAATCCGGCCTCGTTCGAGCGGCGGCTCGCCGCGGCGCTCATGCCCGGTGACCAGCAACAGCACTCGCTGTTCCGCGGCAATCGCCTGCTCAAGCCCCAGGTCGATTGCGGCCCAGGCGCGATCGAGGTTGTGGCCGTGGAGGTCGAGCACCCGATCAGGCTCGATCCGGCCCGACTTCACACGCCGGTCCCAGCCTCCGTCGAGGGTCGCATCCTGCAGCCGGCGCGACGGCGGCAGAGCGGCGGCCGTAGGCCTGACCGGCGGAATTCGCCCGCGAACTGCAGGAGCAGGTGCAGGGCGAACCTCCTCTACCGGTGTGGGATCGATCGGTTCGCGCGAGAGGGGGCGGATGGTCGCAGCGACCCTTGCCCACAGTGCCGCTTCCTCAGGGGAGAGGCTGCGCACGGGCTGCCGTCCCCTTCGGCAGCAGAATCAGCGCCTGGCCGCTGGCCGACATGCCGCCCGCGGTGGCTTCGGCGCCCGCGCCCGCGCCCCAGAAGGTATCGAAGCGATTGGCGCCCTTGATGGCTCCGCCCGTATCCTGCGCGACCCACAGGCCTGACGCCTCGGGCCGGTCGAGGCGTAGGAACACCGGCGCGCCGAGCGGCACGAATTTCGGATCGGCGGCGACGCTGCCGCGCGGCGTGACCGCGACCCCCAGCGCACCGAGCGGGCCGGGACCGGTCAACTCCCTGAAGAAGACGTAGCTCGGATTCTCCCGCATCAGCGCGCGGCCTTCATCCGGATGGGTGCGGATCCACTCGACGATGCCTTTCATGGTAGCCCCGCCCGGCGGCAGCACGCCCCGCTCGCGCAACAGCCGGCCTACAGCGACATAATCGCGGCCGTTCTGACCGGCATAGCCGATGCGCATTACCGCCCCGTCGAGTAATCTTAGCCGGCCAGACCCTTGAATCTGCAGAAAAAACAGCTCGACCGGGTCGGCCGCCCAGCCAATTTCCAGCCCGCGACCGGCAAGCGCGCCATCTTCGATCTCGGTGCGGTTGAAATAGAGGACGCAGGCGCCGGCCTCGTCGAGCCTCCCCTTCCCCTCGATGCCGCCCAGCGGTGTGCACCGCACCAAATCAGCCGGAACGCCGTAAATCGGCACCTCATAGCCTGGCAGGCGGGTGCGCGACCCGCGAATTTCTGGCTCGTAATAGCCGGTGGCAAAGGCTTCGCCCTTGCCGACCCGGATCCAGTCGAATCGATCGCGGAAAAAAGCACCCGCGGCGGCCGGAGCGAGGGCCGCGGCCTCGTCGCAAAGCGGCTGCCAATCGGTCGCCAGAGTCAAGCCGCTGGTATCCTGGCGCTTGACCAGCACCGAGCAGCTGGCGCGGAACGCGGCGAGCGCACGCTCGGCTTCGAGCTGGTTGAGCTCGGCCGGCACCGCCAGCGCAACGCCGGCCGTCCTGGCGTTCTCGGGCACCGGAGCGGGCGGTGGAACGGGAACCGGAAGCGGAACTGCCGGCGGGAGCGGAGGCGCCGCCGGCGGGAGCGTGCGTGTGGCGCATGCGGTGAGCGCCAGGCTGGCGGCCAGCGCAGCGGCGCGAAGAACGCCCCTCACTCTTCCTCGTCGGTTTCGACCAGCAGCCAGTTGGGATCGTGGCGCGCGATGTCGCGCCGGAAGGTCCAGCGGTCGCGGGTCTGGACCGCGTCGGACAAGGACCCGGCAACTACCTCGCCAGCGCCGTTGCGGGTGATCGCGGCCATATCGGCCTCGAACCGCACGGTCACCAGGGCGACGCTGCGCTCGACCTCCGCGCTAGCGATCACCGCTTCGTCGACCGTGACCAGGCGATTGTCGAGCACCAACCCGTCCTTGGACCGCTGCTCGACCGCGCTGGCGAAGGTTTCGAACACGTGCGCGTCGACGAACGGCCGCATCGCTTCCAAGTCGCCCTTCCAGAAAGCCTCGAGGATCAGCCGGTATGCGACCTTGGCGCCGTCCAGAAAACGCGCGACATCAAACGACGGATCGGCGGCAAGCAGCGCGCGCACCCCGGGACCCGCGGTTGGCAGATAGGCAAGATTGTCCCCTTCGACTGGCGTTACGGTCGTCGCGCCCCGCAGCGGCGTCTTTGTTTCGACTCGCGGATCTGCATGATCTGGATCGGCGGGCTTGAGGATCGGCTGCTCGTGCCCTGTGCGCTCACCCAGCACGCTGTAGAGGCGAAGGCCGATGAACAGGGCGACTAGCGCGAGGATGACAATGGCGGTCAACAGATGTTCCGTTCGCTTGAGGTCGATGTCACGGGCAACATAATGCGGATAACGCATGGATTCAAAGTGCGGTCCACCGCTGCCGTGCAGCATTGCACCTCGAACAGGCTACTGCTAGTCGCTCGCCCCGACCGCGGACGCCCCGTTCGGGCCTCCCTTGCACCACAACCTTATTGCGACATCAAGGAATCTCCATGGCCGACCAGGATCCGATCAACCCCGAAGCCGCCTCTGGCCCGACTCCAGCCGTGGCCGGCCCTGACGAGGATAACGGCGAGAGCGCGCAGGCTGCGACGATCGCTCAATATGTCAAGGATTTGTCGGCCGAAAGCCCGTCATCGCCGCAAGTTTTCCAGTGGCAGACTCAGCCCGCGCTCGACGTCCAGTTCGGAATCCATGGCGGCAAGGTCGCCGACGACGTGCATGAAGTGATCCTCAAGATCGAGGTCAACGCCAAATCCGACAGCGGCACCCATTTCATCGTCGATTTGACCTACGGCGGCTTGTTTGGATTCCGCAATATTCCGGAAGATGCCCTGGCGCCCTTCCTGTTGGTCGAAGGGCCGCGCTTGCTGTTCCCGTTCGCCCGGCAGATCGTCGCCGAGGCGGTGCAAAACCTGGGCTTCCCGCCGGTTCTGCTCGACCCGATCGACTTTGGCGCCGCCTATGTGGCGCAAGTCGAGGCGCAGCAGCAAGTCGAGGGACAACCCGGCGGCGATGGCGAGCCGCCCGTCGGCCATGCCTGACGCCCCGCGCGGCAAGCCGATGAACCTCGTCAAGGCGACCGGTACGATCGGTGGGCTTACGCTGGTCAGCCGGATCGCGGGCTTCGCTCGCGAGATGTTGATGAGCCGGATCATGGGCGCCAGCGCGGCGGCCGACGCCTTCCTGGTCGCCTTCCGCCTGCCCAACACCTTTCGCCGCCTGTTCGGCGAAGGCGCCTTTTCGGCCGGGTTCGTTCCGCTGTTCAGCCAGCGCCTTCATGGCAAGGGCGGGATGGAGGACGGCAAACGCTTCTCCGAGGAGGTGCTGGCGGTCCTTTTGCCGACCCTGTTCCTGTTCACCCTGGTGTTCGAACTGGCGATGCCGCTGTTCGTCGCGGCGATCGCGTCGGGCTATGAGGGCGACAAATATTGGCTGACGGTGGCGCTGACGCGCATCACCTTTCCCTATCTGCTGCTGATCAGCCTGGTCTCGCTGTTCTCGGGCATCCTGAACTCGCTGACCCGCTTTACCGCCGCCGCATTTGCTCCAGCGCTGCTCAACCTGGCCATGCTCAGCGCGCTGATCTTCGTACCGGTCGGCGGGACCAAGACCGCCTATGCGCTGGCGATCGGTGTGACCGTCGGCGGAGTTCTGCAGATCGGTCTGCTATGGCTTGCGGCCAAGCGTGCCGGGGTCTCACTGAAGCTGCGCCGCCCGCGAATGACCCCTGGGGTGCGCCAGTTCGTGCGTGTCGTGCTCCCGGCCACCTTTGGCGCCGGCGTCTATCAGGTTAGCCAGTTCATCGATACTTTCTTCCTCACCCGCCTGCCGACCGGGTCGGTGAGTTATATGAACTACGCCGATCGCCTCAATCAGCTTCCGCTCGGCGTGATCGGCGCTGCGCTCGGCACCGCCATCCTGCCGCAGGTGAGCCGCTTCGTCGGCGCCAGTGATCCGAAGGGAGCGGCGAAGGTGCAAGGCCAGGCGGCCGAGCTGGCGATGCTGCTGTGCCTGCCCGCCGCGCTCGCCCTGGCGGTTGCCGCCGGGCCGTTGATCGCGGCCATGTTCCAGGGCGGCCGGTTCACTGCCGAGGACGCGCGGGTGACCGGCAATGTGCTGGCGATCATCGTCTCGGGCCTGCCCGCCTACGTGCTGGTCAAGGTCATCACGCCGGGCTTCTATGCGCGGCAGGATACCGCCACGCCGGTCAAGATCGCGCTGCTGGTTCTGGCGGTGAATATCGCGCTGAATTTTGCGCTGATCCCGCCCTTTAAACTTTACGGCCTGGCCGCCGCGATCGCCATCTGCAGTTGGCTCAACTGCGTCATTCTCTACGTCATCCTTCATCGCCGCGGCCATTTCCGGATCGAAGGCTGGCTGGCGAGCCGCATCGTCAAACAGCTTCTCGCCGGTGGCGCGATGGTCGCCATGCTCTATTTCGTCAAAGGCGCGCTCAATCCCTTTTTCGCCGGATCGGTCGGCCATCGGCTGATCGGCGTTGGCGCGCTGATCGGCAGCGGCCTGGCGGTCTATTTCCCACTCGTCTGGGTGATCGGCGGGATGGGTAAGGACGACATTCGTGCGTTGCTTCGCCGGCGCGGCAAGCGCGGGAGCGACGCGGCATGACGAAACCGGCAATGCGTGTCGTCTCGGGCATTCAACCGACCGGCGATCTCCACCTCGGCAATTTGCTCGGCGCGATCCTGCGCTGGGTCAAGATGCAGGATGAGGCTGAATGCCTGTTCTTCCTCGCCGACCTTCACGCGCTGACCGTCGACATTAGTCCGGCACAGCTCAGGTCCAGCGTCCGTGAGATGGCGGCGGCGCTGATCGCCAGCGGCATCGACCCCGAAAAGTCGATCCTGTTCGCGCACAGTGCGGTGCCGGCCCATCCCGAGCTTGCCTGGATCCTGAACTGCACGGCGCGGATGGGATGGTTGAGCCGCATGACCCAGTTCAAGGAAAAGTCGGGCAAGAATCGCGAGGGCGTTTCGGTTGGCCTGTTCGACTATCCGGTGCTCCAGGCCGCCGATGTGCTTCTCTATCACGGCACCCATGTTCCGGTCGGCGAGGACCAGAAGCAGCACATCGAGCTGATGCGCGACATCGCGTTGAAGTTTAACAATGATTTCGATGTTGATCTGTTCGTCGCGCCAGAACCCTTCGTTGGCGGCGGCACCGCGGCGCGCGTCATGAGCTTGCGCGACGGCTCGGTAAAAATGTCCAAATCCGATCCGTCCGAGGCGAGCCGCGTCAACCTGACCGACAGCGACGAGGCGATCGCCCAGAAAATCCGCAAGGCGAAGACCGATCCCGAGCCCCTACCCGACGACCCGGCCCTGCTCGGCACGCGCCCCGAGGCCAGAAACCTCGTCGGCATCATGGCCGCGCTCACCGACCGGACGCCAGCCGTTGTCTTGCAACAATATGCCGGACAAGGCTTCGGCGCGTTCAAGCCGGAGCTGACCGAGGCGGCGATTGCGACCATCGCGCCGCTGCGCCGGCGGCTGGTGGAACTCCGGCGCGACGAGGCGGCGCTCGACGCGATCCTGGCCGCAGGCGCCGCCAAGGCAGCTGCGCTCGCCGCGCCGACCTTGCTTGCCGCTTACCGGGCGGTCGGCCTCAAGAACTAATATCCGAGTCACACGCCCGACTCGCTCGCTTCATCGCCTATTCAGCACGATTCATGCTATGCCCCCGCCTCACAACGGAAATTTCCGAGTCGAGGTAAAATCATGCGTATCAACAAAATTGTCGCAGCGGTGTTGCTCGGCGCGTCCGCGCTCGGCCTGTCGGCCTGCGCCACCGGCTTCCCGGCCAAAGTCTCGCGGTTCCAGGCGATGCCCGCTCCGCAGGGGCAGAGCTTCGTCGTGATGCCGCTTGACGGGAGTAACATGGGCGGCCTTGAATTTTCGCGCTATGCCGAGCAAATAGCCCAGGCGATGCAGGCCCAGGGCTATGCCCGGGCGCCGTCGGTCGCGGCCGCATCGATGATCGTGCGCGTCGGCTACGGGGTCGACGAGGGCCATACCGAAGTGGTTAGCGATCCCTTCTCACACGGCCGCTATGGCCGCTACGGTTACGGCGGCGGTTACGGCGGCGGTTACGGTGGTTATGGCGGCTACGGCGGCTACGGCGGCTACGGCGGCTATGGCGGCTATGGCGGCTATGGCGGTTACCAGCCCTATTACTCGCGCTACGGCTATTACGGCCCGCGCTCGGCCTTCTTCTACGGTTGGGAAGATCCGTTCTGGTATTCGCCGTTCGGGTACGGCGGCGACGTCCGCAGCTACACCTATTACCGCAGTGAGCTGCAGCTCGATATTCGCCGCAAGGCCGACAATGCCTCGCTGTTCGAAGGCAAGGCGCAGGCGCGCTCGACGACCGACAACCTCGGCACGCTGGTTCCGAACCTGATCGAGGCGATGTTCATCGGCTTTCCAGGCCGCAATGGCGAAGTGGTCAAGATCACCGTTCCGCCCGAGCGCCGGGTCCGGGGCTAACCTATAACTGAGCGGGTTAATGGGCCCGTCCGGACATCAGCGTCGGGGCGGGCCTTTCTCTTTAGTCCAGCTTCCCCAGCGCCCAAAGCAACAGCGCCTTTTGCGCGTGAAGGCGGTTCTCGGCCTCGTCCCACACCGCCGACTGCGGTCCATCGATGACCGCATCGGTCACCTCCTCGCCGCGGTGCGCGGGCAGGCAATGGAGGAAGGTCGCGCCGGGCGCGGCGAAGGCCATCAGAGCCTCGTTGACCTGGAACGGCGCAAACGCTTCGTTGCGATATTCGCCGTCCTCCTGGCCCATCGAGATCCAGGTGTCGGTAAGGACCACTTCAGCTCCCTCGATCGCCTCCCTCGGGTTATCGGTGAAGTAGATATCGTCGCGGGTGCTGGCCATGGCGCACATTGCCACATCGGGCTCGAAGCCATTGGGGCAGGCGACGGCGAGGCCAAAATGCATCAGCGAGGCGGCTTCGATCACCGAGTTGCAGACATTGTTGCCGTCACCGAGCCATGCCCAGCGGCTGCCCGCCAGCTTGGCACGACGTTCGATCACGGTCTGCATGTCGGCGAGCAACTGGCACGGATGAGAGAGGTCGGTAAGACCGTTGATCACCGGCACGTCCGAATGTTCGGCCAGCAGCTCTGCTTTGTCGTGGTGGTCGGTGCGGACCATGATCGCATCGACATAGCGCGACACGACACGGGCCGTGTCGGCGATGGTCTCGCCGCGGCCGAGCTGTGACGATCCACCGTCGATGACGATCGTCGTCCCGCCCAATTGGCGCATCGCCATGTCGAAACTCAGCCGCGTGCGGGTCGAATTCCGCTCGAAAATCATCGCTAACACATGGCCCTCGAGCGGCTTGTCGGCGTCGGGCTTCCCCCTGGGCCAACCGGCGCGGCGCTCCTTGCGCTCCATCGCTTCGTTAAGGATGTGCGCTATTCCCTCCCCGCCGACATCGGACAGGTGAAGGAAATGGCGCAGGCTCATGCGGCCTCGGGCACGTCGTAATCGGCCGCCGCGGCCGACAGGCCTTCGACGAACTCGGCTATATGCGCTTCCTCCAGCGTCAGCGGCGGCAGCACGCGCACGACATTGTCGCCCGCCGCAACGGTCAAGATGCCCTTGGTGCGCAGATATCCGACGAAGGCGCGACTGTCTGTCTTCATCTTGATGCCGAGCATCAGGCCCATTCCGCGTACGCTGTCGAACAGTGCGTCATGATTGGGAATCATTTGCTCGAGCGCAGCGCGCAGGCGATCGCCCATCGAGCGAACCCGGGCGAGAAATTCGTCGTTGGCGACGATGTCGAACACCGCTTGCCCCGCCGCCATCGCGAACGGGTTGCCGCCATAGGTTGAGCCATGGGTGCCGACGACCATCCCGGCCGCGGCTTTTTCGGTGGCCAGACAGGCGCCCATCGGAAAGCCGCCGCCGATACCCTTCGCCGACGCCATGATGTCTGGAACAATACCATATTGCTCATGTGCATACAGTGTGCCGCTGCGGGCAACGCCGCATTGCACTTCATCGAGCACCAGCATCAGATCACGCTCGTCGCACGCCATACGCAGCCCCACCATGAATTCCTTCGACGCCGGACGAACACCGCCCTCGCCTTGAACGGGTTCGACCAGGAATCCGGCAGTGTTCTGGTCAATCGCCGCCAGCGCTGCCGCCAGGTCGTCGAACGGAACGACGACAAAGCCGGGCAGCAGCGGCTCGAACCCGTCGCGCATCTTGGCTTGGTCGGTGGCGCTGATCGTGCCCAGCGTTCGCCCGTGGAAGGCGTTCGAAAAGGTGATCAGCGTGTGTTTGTGCGGTTGGCCCTTAACGTGGTGGTAGCGGCGCGCGGTCTTGATCGCGCATTCGACCGCCTCCGCGCCTGAATTGGTGAAGAACACCGTATCGGCGAAGGTCAGGTCGACCAGCCGCTGGGCGAACTTCTCGCCCTGCGGCGAGCCGTAGAGGTTCCCTACATGCAGCAAAGTCGCCGCCTGTTCCTGTAACGCCTTTGTCAGGTGTGGATGGCCGTGGCCCAGCAAATTGACCGCGATGCCGCTGGCGAAATCGAGATATTTTTCGCCCCCCTCGCCATAGAGATAGACCCCCTCGCCCCTCACCGGCCGCACTTCGGAGCGCGGATAGACAGGCATGAGCGGCGTGATGGCCATGGGGAACCTCGTTGAGCGACGTGAAAAGACAGAAGGGCGATCCCCCGCGGACCGCCCGTTGCCGCCTATACCGCCGCCCCCGAACAGAGGTCAAACGAAAGGGGCGACTCCTTGCGGAGCCGCCCCTTCCTTAGCGCATTACGCGCGCTTAATCGTCGTCATCGTCACGATCGCCCTCATGGTTTTCATGCCAGCGCTCATGCTCGTTGCGGTCGTCGCGGCCGTCGCGGTCGTTGTCGACATAACCGTTGTTGCCGCCATAACCGTTATTATAGCCGTTGTAGCCGGCACGGCGGTTGCCGTCGCTCGCCTCATAGCGAATGCGCTGTTCGAGACGCGCAATCTGGCGCTCGATCTCGTAACTTTCGCGACGGTTGAGGCCGTTATAGCCGAGCTGGCGAATGCGATACTGGAGGTTGCGCGCTTCGGTATCCAGGCGATTGGCCTCACGATCGCTGAGCACGTTGCGGCGGTCGAGCTGGCGGATTTGCTGACGAAGCTGGGCGACCCGGACCTCGAGACGACGGGTCTGACCATAATTATTGCTATAGCCATAGGCATAGCCCTGCGGAGCAGGCGGGGCCCATTGCGCGGCGGCCGGGGCGGCGACGGCGACGGTCGAGGCCAGGATGGCCGCGGAGATTAGAAACTTACGCATGTAGGCTCTCCTTTCGAGCTGTAATGCGCTGTTTCTGGACCGTCGCGGTTGAGGGGGTGCTGAACGCGCTCTTTATCGAGCGTTCACCAGCCTTATTGCGTGATGCCCTTGGAAAGGTTCAATTCTTGATCCTCCATCCACTGCGCAAGAGAGCGTAGCAGGCGACGAACAAGATTGTGTTCAGCGCCAGGAGCCCAATCGCGCCGAACAGAAGCGGCGAATCGGACGTCCCGAGGAAACCGTGGCGAAACCCGGAGATGATGTAGAAGAAGGGGTTGGCATGGCTGACAGCGCGGAACGCCGGCGCCATTTGCTCCACCGAATAGAAGGTGCCCGACAGCAGCGACAACGGGGTCACGACAAAATTGGTGACCATCGCCGCCTGGTCGAACTTGTCCGCCCAGACCGACGTAATCACGCCGAGGAAGGCCAGCATCAGCGACCCCATCAGTCCGAACCAGAGCGCCCACAGCGGCTGCGCGACGCCAACATGGACGCCGGGCCAGATCGTCATCACCAGCCACACCGCCGCGCCGACCAGGAACGCGCGGGTTACCGCCGCCCCAACCAGTGCGGCGATCAATTCGCCGACCGACAGCGGCGGCATCAGATAATCGACGATCGTTCCCTGGATCTTGCCGATCATCAGCGAGAAGGAGGCGTTGGCGAAGCTGTTCTGCAGCATCCCCATCATGATCAGGCCGGGCGCGATAAAATCGGCGAACGGCACACCCATCACGGTCTTGCTGCTGCGGCCCAGCGCGACGGTGAAGATGATCAGGTAAAGCAGGGTGGTGATCGCCGGTGCCCAGACGGTTTGCGTCTGCACCTTGAAGAACCGCCTGACCTCCTTGATATAGAGAGTCCAAAGGCCGCCCCAATTAACCCCTTCGAGCGTTGGTTTGCCGGGTTCGGCTCGAACCCACGGTGGAGGCTGGTCGTTCACGGGACAATCGCCTATCGGCAGCGGCGGCGGCACGCAACACGCCTTACGGAGTTTAAAGTTAGATGAGTTGGACCGACGAGCGCATCGAGCGCCTCAAATCGATGTGGACCAAAGGCGCCACCGCTAGCCAAATCGCCGAGGAGCTGGGCGGGGTCAGCCGTAATGCGGTAATCGGCAAGGCGCATCGACTCGGCCTCGAGGCCCGCCCATCGCCGGTCAAGCCGGGCGAAGAAAAGGACAGGAAAGCACCCGCTCGAGCGGGAGCCGCAGCCAAGGCGGGGGCTGTCGCCAAGGCGGCGCGCCCGGCTCCCGCGCCCGCGCCAATGCCGGCTGCGCCCGCGTCCGGCGATTCCAAAGCGATCACCCCCGAGGCCGCGCCTGCGGATGGCGCCCCGCCTTCGCCAGCGCCAAAGGGTGAGACCACCATTCAGTATCGTTCGGTCGGACCTGGCGGTTTCATCCGCCAAGGACCGGGCGACACCCAGGCGCCAATTCCACCTGCGCCGCCGCGCCGCCTGGTCCCGGCCAAACCGTCGGCGGACGTCGCCGACAAAACCTCGCTTCTCGAGCTGAACGATCGCGTCTGCCGCTGGCCGATGGGCCATCCGGGCGAACCCGACTTCCACTTCTGCGGCCAATCCTCCAATCCCGGTTACCCCTATTGCGTCGATCATTGCGGGGTTGCCTATCAGGCCCAGCTGCCCCGGCGCGACCGTCGACCACCTCCGCCGCTGCCATTCGGTGGACCAAGGGTTCGTTAAGGGCGTCGAACTTATGAAAAGCCGGTTACCCGGCTGGTGGAAGGCACCCTGGTGGATCCTTCAGCTCGCCACCGGCGCGAAAAGCTTCGTCGACAATCCCTTCCTTGGGTCGCCCGCGCTCAACCGGCGCGGGCTTCACCTGGCGCGGATGAAGCTGGCGCATCGCCTGGCTTGGTGGCGGCGGTCAAGGCTAGCCGGTGCGGTCGACCCGAGGGACCGAGCGGCCTTCGACCAGAACGGCTTCGTCGCTATTCCGGATTTTTTGCCGGCCGCTGAATTCAACGCTCTGAAGGCCGCGCTTTTCTCGTCTAAATTCGAGGCACGGGAGCAACAGCAAGGTAGCACTGTCACGAGGCGGGTGGCGATCAATCCTCGCCTCGTGCGCGACGTTCCCCAACTCGGCGGCCTATTGCGAAGTCGGCGTTGGAAAGGCCTGATGCGTTATGTCGCCAGCACTGGCGGCGAGCCGCTCTACTATCTCCAAACGATCATCACCTCGCCCGATGGGCCCCCCGATCCGCAATTCAATCTCCATTCCGACTCGTTTCAACCGGCGCTGAAGGCCTGGCTGTTCCTGACCGAAGTCGATGATCGAGCAAGCCCCCTCCTCTATGTCGCCGGATCGCACCGCCTGACACCGGCCCGGACCGCCTGGGAGAAACGCAAGAGCATGGTCGTCCAAACGATCGACGACCGGCTGTCGCAGCGGGGATCGTTCCGCATTTCGCGCGACGAGCTTTCCGGCTTGGGACTCCCAGAGCCAACCCGATTCGCCGTCGCGGCCAATACGCTAGTCGTTGCCGATACGTTCGGGTTCCACGCCCGCGGCCAGTCAAACATCCCCGCTGTCCGGGTTGAGATTTGGGCATATCGCCGCCGCACCCCGTTCCTGCCCTGGAGCGGTGGCGACCCCTTGTCCCTCCCGGGATTGGCGCTGCGCCGCATCGATTGGCTTTACGCAATCACCGACTGGCTGGACCGGGGAGGCTGGCGCCAACAGCATTGGCGAGCGGTCGGGCGCATTCCGCTGGGCCGCCCGCGCTAAGCGAGGAAAGCGCGGATTCGCGCCGCGCGCGGGCCGGGGCGGATTCCTCGCCAACGACGAGGGTGTCATGTCGAATTTTATGGAATGAAATGATCATTTCAAGATGCTTGGCTTAGCGCTTGAGCGGCCCCTATAGCGGGGCCAGCATGTCCGATCTTTTCGCTTCCGGTTCCGCCCCCACACCCGACAGTTACGATGCGTCCTCGATCGAGGTTCTCGAGGGGCTCGAGCCGGTTCGCCGCCGCCCCGGCATGTACATCGGCGGCACCGACGCCCGCGCGCTCCATCACCTTGCCGCCGAAGTGATCGACAATTCGATGGACGAGGCTGTCGCCGGGCACGCCAGCCGGATCGAGGTAACGCTGGAGCCCGGCAATCGCCTGACCGTGACCGACAACGGCCGCGGCATTCCGGTCGACCCGCACCCCAAATATCCGCAGCAGTCGGCGCTCGAAGTGATCCTCACCACGCTTCACTCGGGCGGCAAGTTCGAGGGCAAGGCCTATTCGACCAGCGGCGGCCTTCACGGCGTCGGGGTCAGCGTCGTCAATGCACTGTCGATCGAGACGATCGTCGAGGTCGCGCGCGACAAGAAGCTTTACCGTCAGCTGTTCTCGAAGGGCATCGCCACCTCGCCGCTCGAGGAGATCGGCGCCGCCCCCAACCGCCGCGGCACGACCGTCAGCTTCGTTCCCGATCCCGATATCTTCGGAGCGGACGCCCGTTTTTCGCCCGAGAGGCTTTACAAGCTCGCCCGATCGAAAGCCTATCTGTTCGCCGGCGTCGAAATTCGCTGGCGCTGCGATCCGTCGCTGGCGAGCGATGCGGTTCCCGAGAACGCGGTTTTCCAATTCCCCGGCGGTCTCGCCGGCCATCTTGCCGAACAGCTTCAGGACCGCGAGTGCGTCACCTCCGCGTCATTCGCCGGAAAGCAGGACTTTCCCGACGAGCAGGGCGCGGCCGAATGGGCAGTCGCCTGGCCGCTGTGGAGCGAGGGTGCCAACGAATCCTATTATTGCAACACCATTCCAACCCCCGATGGCGGCACGCACGAAGCCGGCCTGCGCGCCGCGCTGACCAAGGGCATCCGCGCGTTCGGCGACCTCGTCGGGCAAAAAAAGTCGAAGGACATCACCGCCGACGACGTTTTCAACGGGGTCGAGCTGATGCTCAGCGTGTTCATTCGCAATCCGCATTTTCAAAGCCAGACCAAGGACCGCCTGACCAGCCTGGAGGCAGCGCGCTTCGTGGAGGCGGCGGTGCGCGACCATTTCGACCATTATCTGGCCGACAATATGGACCGCGGTCGCGCCCTGCTCGGCGCGATCCTCGAGCGGATGGACGAGCGCTTGAAGCGCCGCGCCGAGCGCGAGGTCAAGCGCAAGACCGCGACCAGCGCGCGCAAGCTGCGCCTTCCCGGCAAGCTGACCGATTGCGCCAATGACGACGCCGCCGGGACCGAGCTGTTCATCGTCGAGGGCGACAGTGCCGGCGGGTCAGCCAAACAGGCGCGCAATCGCAAGACCCAGGCGATCCTGCCGATACGCGGCAAGATTTTGAACGTCGCCTCGGCCACCGCCGACAAGATCCGCGCCAACGCCGAGATCGCCGACCTGCAGCAGGCGCTGGGCTGCGGCATCCGCGACAAATGGATCGAGGATGCGCTGCGTTACGAACGGATCATCATCATGACCGATGCCGACGTCGACGGCGCCCACATCGCCACGTTGCTGATGACCTTTTTCTTCCAGGAAATGCCCGAGCTGGTGCGGCGCGGTCATCTGTTCCTGGCGCAGCCCCCGCTTTATCGCCTGACCAGCGGCTCCAGGTCGGCCTACGCCCGCGACGACGCCCACCGCGCGGAGCTCGAACGGACCGAGTTCAAGGGCAAGAAAGTCGAGGTCGCCCGCTTCAAGGGCCTCGGCGAAATGAACCCCGACCAACTCAAGGAAACGACGATGGACCCGGCGAGCCGTTCGCTGATCCGCATCACCCTGCCCGGCGAATGGCAGGATCGTCAGCCGGTCAAGGACCTCGTCGAGCGCCTGATGGGCAAAAACCCGGAGCACCGCTTCAACTTCATCCAGGCAAGCGCGGCCGCAGTCGACGAGGACACGATCGATGCCTGATCAACGGCCAACGGTTCGCGGCGCTGGCCTGGCTGCGGTTATACCAAGGGGAAAGTGAGTGAAGACCGGACGCTTATTGGTCTTGAGTTGCATCATGTTCGCGGCTTCCGGGTCATTCGCCGCTTTCGCAGCCCGAAACCAGCGCAGCGGCTCGAAACCTCACAATTTCACTTCCGTGAACGGTTCCTGTTCGCGCCTTATCATCGGCGGAAAGGATTCAAGCGGCCAATGCGAAGGCAGGCTTTTAAGCTCGTCCAGTGCAACCGCCGGCACCGAATTCTACTTCTGGTCCGCGATTTCGGCATGGTGACGTTCGCCGGGTTTGAAGCGCCAGCCAAGGGGCGCGAGAGAATGGTCCAAGTGGACGAAGTGATCGTCAATCAAGTCGGCCCCGGAGTCCGCCCGCCTGCTGACCATTCCAACGAAATGACGGCGAGAGGTACGTGCACCTACACCAACCTCTATGCCGGTCCGAGCCACATCGACTGCACCGCATCGACCGGGAAGGGCCCGTTCAGCGCAGCATTCCTGTCCGACGGAAAGCCGCCGACTCAAGCCCATCGGTGAGCGGGCGACCGATCATCGCCCCCTTTAAAAGCTCGCCTGATCGCGGCGACGTCAAAGGCCTGCGCCAGTTCCTGAGTCCCGAACAACAGCACAGCTGGATGGAAGGCGAAACGGCCCTGCCTGACGAGCGCCGGGAGTCCCTCGAACAGCAATCTCTCGAACAGCGCTTCAAATACGCCGCCCGCTTCGAGAAACTTTTGCGCAAGCCTCAGGCTGGGGACGTCCTCGACATTCTCCGCCGCTACGCCGAAAACTGCCTGCCGATCCCGCGCCAGACCGAGCGCTGGTTCTGGTCGGTGTCCTGCCTGCCGTCGACCTCCGACAAGCCGCTCGCCCGGGTCAATGCGAGCTGGATGGAGCTGTTCACCTTACTGCCGGACGGCCTTGCGACGCCGCTCGGGACAGGCGAGCATCTCCGCGCGCGGATCATCGTCCATCTGTCGGATTTCACCACCGACGGCTCGCCTGAACCCGACCGTCTCGACCAGGCCTTTCTCGAACGATCCGTCTCGCGGCCCGAGGACGTCAGCCATTTCAACTGGAAAGCCGACACCTTCGGCATCAAAATCCGCGGCTCCGCCTCGATCCATAAATTCCTCATGGAGCCCCGCGCGCTGCGGGCCATTCGGAGGTTCAATCTGACCCACTTGAACCGGGGCCGGAATGCCTATCAAGCAAGCCACTGCTTTAGTCTGGCGGATGCCATATTGGATTGAGTGGCTCTGGGATGCGCTACCCCGATGACAATGCGCCGATTCGATCGCTGGCGTTTATCTCGCTTTTCCGGGGTTTCCGGCACAAAACGTCTGCTGGGTCCGTGACTCTTGTGACTTTAAGCCGCTTTCGCCTCTACGGTCGCTCAGGCCGGGCGCCGAATTAGAGTCCAAACGGGCGTATCCGGGCGCGAGAACGCGCAATTTAGCGCCCTATCGCGCTCCGAACCCGCTTAGCATCGTCTTCATCGTTCGGAACAGGATCAAGATGTCGAGCCAGGCCGAGAAATATTTGATGTAGTAAAAATCATACTGCAGCTTTGCGTGGACCTCGTCGACGCTCGCCACATGACCCTGATTGACCTGCGCCCAGCCGCTGATCCCTGGCCTCACCACGTGTCGGTAGCGGTAGAATGGGATTTCGCCGGTGTACCAGGCCGACAGCACCTCCGCTTCGGGCCGCGGGCCGATCCAACTCATCTGCCCTGCGATGATGTTGAAAATCTGGGGTAGTTCATCGAGCCGGCTACGGCGGAGAAAGGCTCCGACCCGTGTCACGCGATGATCGGCATGAGTGGTGATCGCGCTGTCCCTGTCGTCGTCCAAGGGAGAGCGCATCGCCATCGTCCGAAACTTGACCACTTCGAAACAGGTGCCGGCCTGCCCCATGCGGCGCTGTCGGAACAGCGCGGGACCCTCGCTGTCGAGCCGGATCGCGATGGCGATCACTAGCAGCAACGGCAGAACGAAGGGCAGGATCGCCAGCGCGAAAAGCAGGTCGGCGATCGACTTCAGATGGAAATAGCCGCGCGCCGGAACCAGGCTGCCGAAGCTGTTTTCGGACAAATGGTCCATCGCCACCCGCCCGGTCAGCGATTCGGACAATTGCTTGACCTGATAGACCATCCGCCCCTGGATCGCCGCGTCGGCCAGTAGGCCCTCCCACTCGTCCGGGACGGCGGCGGAGAAGTCGGCCACCAGCGCGTCGCAGGTCGCCGCTTCGGCAAGGTCGGGACGCTCCAGCATCTGCCAGTCGACCTGGTCGATCGTCGCCAGCCGGTCGACCGCGCCGTAGGGGACGATCGCGATACGGTAACGGATGTGGCGTTGCACCGCGACGTAGAGCCCATAGCTCCACACGAGATGCCCGATAGCGCCAGCAACCAACGCGAGGCGGTCGTAAGGCAGGCGAGCCATCAATAATATGGTTACGATCAGCCCGTGAGCGACGATGACCGACGGCAGGATGACATGGGTCGACCGGTTGCCCGGATAGGTCTCGATCGACAACCGCGTCCAAAATGCCACCGCGACCGCGATGACGTTGAACATCAGCGAATTGATCGAACTTGCAAGGAAGGTGTCCTGCGGGACGATCAGCGACCGCAGGAAAAATGGCAGGCCGGCGGTCACCACCAAGGCGCCCATCAGGTTGAACCGCTGCCGCGCGAAGAAGCTGCGGCGGGTCTTCAACATGGTGGGTGGGGCGTGAATCATCAGTCCTTTAACCGGCGGCCGTCCCGGTAGTTGCCATTAAAGCGACCAGCGCCGGATATGCGCCGGTAGCGTTAGCCTCCGCCAGATGCCCTTCAGATCGGCGACCAACGCCCCCTCCTTCGTCAAGCCCGCAATTTCGTCGGCGCCCATCGCGCGATAAGCGGCGTGACCGACCGCCGCGAACAGGCAATCATAATCCCCGCCGGGCTCGGCCACCAGCGTCACACCATATTCGCGCGCGACTTCGGTCGGATCGGCGAGCGGGTCGGCCACGGTCACGTGATGGCCTAACTCCTCGAGCCGACGAACGACATCGATCGCGCGGCTGTTGCGCACGTCGGGCACGTCTTCCTTGAAGGTGATCCCCAAGAAGAGGATTCGTTTAGGCTGGAGGCCCAGTTGCGCGTGCAGCCGTTCAGCGATCCAGCGGCCCATGCCGTCGTTGATGCCGCGGCCGGACAGGATGACGCGGGGGTGGTGACCAAGGGTTTCGGCGTGAAAGCTGAGGTAATAGGGGTCCACGCCGATACAATGCCCGCCGACTAAACCCGGTTCGAACGGCAGGAAATTCCACTTGGTTCGCGCCGCGTCGAGCACGTCCCATACCGAAGTGCCCGTCATCGCCAATATTTGCGCGACCTCATTCATGAAGGCAATATTGATGTCGCGCTGGGCGTTTTCGATCGCCTTGGCCGCTTCGGCGGCGCGGATCGACGCGGCGCGGAACACACCCGCTTCGGTGACCGCACCGTAAAGCTCGGCCAGCTCGTCGAGTGTTTCGTCATCCTCGCCCGCGACGACCTTGACGATTTTCTCGACGCGGTGGACCTTGTCGCCGGGATTGATCCGCTCGGGGCTGTAGCCCAGCCGGAAATCCCTGCCCCGCTTGAACTTCGACGCCGCCTCGATCGCCGGCCCGCATTCTTCTTCAGTCGCGCCGGGATAGACGGTGCTCTCGAACACCACGATGGTCCGCTTCGCCGGATTAATCCAGCCGGCGAGCCGCCGCGAGGCCGCGAGCAGAGGGCCGAGATCGGGGCGGTTGGCAGCGTCGACCGGAGTCGGAACGGTGACGATGACGATGTCGGCCCCGGCGCAGTCCGCATCGCTGGTGGTGAAGGTAAGCCGGGTCGACTGGAGAGTTCCCGTCTCGACCTCTCGGGTGCGGTCATGGCCGGCAACCAGCTGGTCGATCCGGCCGCGATCGATGTCGAATCCGATCACCTCGTCTCCAGGGTGCGCCTTGGCCAGCGCCACGGCCAACGGCAGCCCGACATAGCCAAGGCCGACGATCACGATCCGGCGAGACTGTCCCTCCACGCCGCTCAAGCCCGGTCAGGCATTGGGCCGTCCGCGGCCTATGCCGCGATAGGCGAGGCCGGCCCGTTCGGCGTCCGACCGGTCGTAGATATTGCGGAGGTCGACCAGCACATTGCCGCGCATCCGGCGGGCCAAGTCCGCCAGGTCGAGCGCGCGGAATTCGTCCCACTCGGTGACGATCACCAGCGCATCGGCGCCGTCGGCGACATCCTCGGCTCGCGCCGCATAATCGATTTCGCCCAGCAGCGACTCAGCTTGTACCCGCCCGACCGGATCGAACGCGACGACGCTGGCGCCGCCGGTAAGCAGTCCCTCGACCAAGGGGATCGACGGCGCGTCGCGCATGTCGTCGGTGTTGGGCTTGAAGGTCAGGCCGAGCAGGCCAATCCGCTTCCCCTCGAGGTTGCCGCCGAGCGCCGCCCGAACGCGCTCGGCCATCGCCGCCTTGCGGTCGTCGTTGACCGCGACCACCGTCGACACGATCCGCTGCTCGACCCCAGCGTCATCCGCCGTCTTGAGCAGCGCCAGCGTGTCCTTGGGAAAGCAGCTGCCACCATATCCCGGCCCGGCGTGCAGGAATTTGCCGCCGATCCGATTGTCGAGGCCAATGCCGCGGGCGAGTTCCTGGACGTCGGCATCGACCGCTTCGCACAGGTCGGCCATCTCGTTGATGAAGCTGATCTTCATCGCCAGGAAGGCGTTGGCGGCATATTTGGTCAGCTCGGCGGTGCGGCGGCTGGTAAACAGCAGCGGCGCCTTGTTGAGGAACAGCGGCCGGTAGATCTCGGCTAGCACGGCACGCGCGCCATCGTCCTCGGCGCCAACCAGGATGCGGTCGGGGTGCTTGAAATCGGCAATCGCCGCGCCTTCGCGCAAAAACTCGGGGTTGGACGCGACCGAGCAGCCCTTGGGCGCGCCTTCCTCCGCCAGGATTTCCGCGATCCGATCGCCGGTTCCGACCGGCACGGTCGACTTGGTGACCACGACGAGCGGCTGGTCGAGCAACCCGGCCAGCTCCTTCACCGCCGCATAGACATAGGTCAGGTCGGCATGGCCGTCGCCGCGTTGCGAGGGCGTGCCGACGGCGATGAACACCGCCTGGGCCCCCTTGAGCGCTTCGGTCAGGTCGGTGGTGAACGCCAATCGCCCGCGCTCGACATTGGACTTGACCAGCGATTCAAGCCCCGGCTCCCAGATCGGCATGCGTCCCGCAAGCAGCGCGTCGATCTTGGTCACGTCCTTGTCGACGCAGGTTACATGATGCCCGAAATCGGCAAAGCAGGTCCCTGAAACGAGCCCGACATAACCGGTGCCGATCATCGCAATACGCATTTAAAAATGTCCGTTTCGGCCGAATGATCGAGCGCGTGCCTTAGCCAGCCCTCGGGTCGTTGGCCAGTCCGCCGGCGGGGTTTCCTAGCCGAGATGCTTATCGAGCACGACCGATGTCGCCACCGTCGCGATACCCGGCACCGCGGCAATCGCCGATCGGCAGCGCTCGATGTCGGCGATACTCTGACCATCCACCCGAATGATGACGTCGGTCTCGCCGGTTACCGAATGGATCAGGGCGACCCCGGGGATATCCTTTAGCTTGGGCACGATCTGCGCGCAGCGATAGCTAGGGTGGAAGCCGAGGGTCAGATAGGCCGACTGGGAGTCGCCGCCCTCGGACCTCTCGACGATGGTGAAGCCACGGATCGCGCCGGTCGTCTGAAGTCGCGCCAGCCGTTCCTGGGTCGCGCTTCGCGACAGATTGATAGCGCGCGCAAGATCCACGATCGAGCGCCGCGCATCGCGCCGCAACAACATCAGCAACAATCGGTCACGCTCGTCCACAGCATTCCCCCGCCAAATACCGGCATAGTGCCGGCGGTTCCGGCATCATGCCGAAGGAAACCGGCCGAAGGAACCGCGATAACGATCCTTTCCAATGGAGACCCTCATGACCATGGACCTTGACCTCGACCATACCGTGCTTCTGCCAATCGACATGCAGCGCGCTTTCGACGGGCCGCAGTGGCCGCGACGCTGGAACGATTCGGTCGACGCGAACGGAATTGCCTTGATCGAGGAATGGCGCAGCGCGGGGCGAACGATCATTCATGTCCGCCATGATTCGCTAACGCCCGGTTCCAACCTCTTTCCCGGCAGCCCCGGCAATGGCTTCCGCCCCGGCTTCGGCCCGGTCGGCGATGAGGCACTGGTAACGAAAAGCGTCAACTCGGCCTTCATCGGCACCGATCTCGATTTGCGGCTCAAGCGTCTTGGCGCCCGCCATGTCATCGTCTTCGGGATCGCCACCGACATTTGCGTTTCCACCACCATTCGCACCGGGGCGAACATGGGCTGGGACATGATCCTGGTCCCCGACGCCTGCGACTGCTTCGATCTTCCCGACGGCCAGGGAGGCGTGATTCCCGCCGAGCAAATTCAGGCCGCCCATGTCGCGACACTGGCGTTCGAATTCTGCCGCACGATCCCCGCGGCGCAGTTACTGGCATTGAAAGAGGCTGCCTGACCGACGGCGCCAACGCCCGCCTCGATTTTGCCGGAAAAAGCGTTTAGGGGCGGCAGCTTCCCATGGCTACCATCCTCCCCTCCCCGCCGCGCGTCGGCATGGTCTCGCTCGGCTGTCCCAAGGCGCTGGTCGACAGCGAGCGCATCCTGACCAAGTTGCGCGCCGACGGTTATCAGATGTCGCCTGACTATGCCGGCGCCGACGTCGTGCTGGTCAACACCTGCGGTTTCCTCGACAGCGCCAAAGAGGAAAGCCTCGAGGCGATCGGAGAAGCGATTGCCGAGAACGGCCGCGTTGTCGTCACCGGCTGCATGGGCAATCAAGCCGACGTCATCCGCGCGCGCTTTCCCAGCGTGCTCGCGGTCACCGGCCCCCAGCAATATGACGCCGTCGTCGCGGCGGTGCACGAGGCCGCTCCGCCGGTCCCCAACGCCTACCTCGATCTCGTCCCCTCGGCCAACGTCGGGCCGGGGATCAAGCTCACCCCGCGCCATTACAGCTATCTGAAGATTTCCGAGGGCTGCAACCACCGTTGCGCTTTCTGCATTATCCCCTCGATCCGCGGCGACCTCGTCAGCCGCCGGCCCGACGCCATCTTGCGCGAAGCGGAGAAGCTTGTCGCGGCGGGGACCAAAGAACTGCTGGTCATCAGCCAGGACACCTCGGCCTATGGCGTCGACCTGAAATTCGCCGCCTGGCCGTGGAAGCCGCGCAATGCCGAGCCGATCCCAAATGAGCCAACAAGCGTGCGCGCGCACATGACCGACCTCGCTCGCGAGCTTGGCCGGTTGCGCACGCCGGAAGGCGAAACCCCCTGGGTGCGCCTTCATTATGTCTATCCCTACCCGCACGTCGACAGCGTCATCCCGCTGATGGCCGAAGGGCTGGTGCTGCCCTATCTCGACATTCCGTTCCAACACGCCTCTCCCAAGATCCTCAAGGCCATGCGACGCCCGGCCAACGAGGCGAAAGTGCTTGAGCGCATCGCCGCCTGGCGGCGCGAATGTCCGGACATCGCCATCCGCTCGAGCTTTGTCGTCGGCTTCCCCGGTGAAACCGAAGCGGATTTCGACTATCTCCTGCAATGGCTCGAGGAAGCGCAGCTCGACCGCGTCGGCGCGTTTCGCTTCGAACCGGTCCAAGGCGCGGCGGCCAATGCCCTTCCCGACCCGGTGCCCGAAGAGGTCAAGGAAGAGCGCTACGCCCAAGTGATGGAGCTGACCGCACGCATCTCGGCGGACAAACTCACCGCCAAGGTCGGCCGGACGATTGACGTATTGATCGACGCGGTCGATGCCGAAGAAGGCGGCGCCACCGGCCGCTCCAAGGCCGACGCGCCGGAAATCGACGGCGAAGTCCATCTGCGCGATGCGGGCCACCTTTCGCCGGGAGATATCGCCCGCGTGGTCATCGAAGAAAGTGACGAGCACGACCTGTTCGGGGCGCTCGCTTAACGTTAGCAAGCTTGACGCAACGCTCACCGGCACCGCCGAAGTGCCGGGGCCCGGCGATAGCGACGCCACCGGATCGGCCTTGGTCACTGTCAATAGCGGCCAGGCCCAGCTCTGCTACAAGCTCAGCGTCCAACATCGCCACCGCGACCATGGCCCACATCCATGCTGGCGCCGCCGGAGTTGCCGGGCCTGTCGTGGTCACCTTGAGGGCCCCGGCGAGCAGCCAAAGTTCTGGCTGCGTCAAAGTCGCGCAGGGCAGCTGGCCAAGTAGCACCCTGTCGCCCATCGCCCGCCTCGGCTAAAGGCGGGCGATGACCGACTTCGCAGCCCTCTTGATACCCGACCGCGACGAACCGGCGCGGGCCATTCACCTCGTCGACAAGGCCAGTTTCGAGGGCTGGGCCAAGCTTCAGCCCGCGGAGCGCCGCGCGCTGCTGAAGGCTACTCACTTCGACGGCACCAATGCTTATCAATTCGCTCTGCTGCCTGCAGCAAAGGGGGAATTTGAGGTTGTGACGACGGTGGCCGACGCTGCGGCGCTCTCGCCCTGGTGCCTTGCCAAGCTCGGCGCGGACCTGCCCGAAGGCCGCTACCGGCTTGCCCAAGGTAATCCCGGCCCGGCAGTGCTCGGCTGGCTGCTCGCCCAGCACCGCTTCGACCGGTACAAATCCTCGCCCCGGCCCGACCGCGGCCAACGTGTCCTGCTCACCAAGGAGGCTGCGGAGATTAACGCCTCCGTCCGCCTGGCCGAAGCCACCGCGATGGTCCGCGACCTGGTCGACACCCCGGCCGCCGACATGGGTCCGGCCGAATTGGAGGAAGTTTCTCGCGCCCTCGCCAGCGAATTTGGCGCCAAGGTCGAGGTCACCGGCGGTGATACGCTGGCGCAAGGCTATCCGATGATCGCCGCCGTCGGCCAGGGCGCCGCCCGGGACCGCGCTCCACGGCTGATCGAGCTTCGCTGGGGCAAGGAAGGCGATCCGCGCCTCGCCATCGTCGGCAAGGGCGTGTGCTTCGACACCGGCGGGCTCGACATCAAGCCGGCCAGCGGAATGCGGCTGATGAAAAAGGATATGGGCGGCGCGGCCCATGCTCTGGCGCTGGGGCGGCTGGTCATGGCCGCCAAACTTCCGGTCCGCCTCCACATGCTCATCCCCGCGGTCGAGAACAGCGTCTCCGCGAACGCGTTCCGGCCCGGCGACATTATCGACAGCCGCAAGGGTCTCAAGGTCGAGATCGACAACACCGACGCCGAAGGACGGCTGGTGCTCGGCGATGCCCTCACGCGAGCGGGCGAAGAGCAGCCGGCGTTGATCGTCGACTTCGCCACACTGACGGGGGCGGCGCGGGTCGCGCTCGGTCCCGACCTGCCCGCGATGTTCGTCAATGACGACGAGCTGGCGGACGAGCTTGAACGGTCAGCTAAGGAGGTGGCGGATCCGGTGTGGCGGATGCCGCTATGGGACGGCTATGACGAAATGCTCAAATCCGACCTGGCGGACCTCGCCAATGCCGCGGACTCGCCGATGGGCGGCGCGATCACGGCCGCGTTGTTCCTGCGGCGCTTCGTCCCCGAGGGGGTGCCCTGGGCCCATTTCGATACATTTGCCTGGCGACCTGCCGCGCGGCCAGGCCGGCCCAAGGGCGGTGAGGCGATAGGCCTGCGCGTCGTTTTCGCGGCGGTTTCGGCCAGATTCGGGGCGTAACGCTCCCGCATCGATCGGCCTAAGCGGCGGATTTTTCGCCGGTTTCGAAGTAGCCGACGCAACCATTCCCTCTCTGTTCGGTTGTCTTTGTCGACTGAATGATGATGGAGATTCCCTCCCCATGAGCGAGGTTTCGCTAACCGGCTGGATGCGCGCCCTGATCGGTTATGTCCGCTCCGGCGAGCCCGACCTGACCAACCGGCAGATGGCTCTGCTGATGCTGGTCTACCTGACGCCCGGCCCCCATACGGTACGTGGCTTGGCCCGGCTGCTCAGCGTGTCGAAGCCGGTCGTGACGCGCGCCTTGAACACCTTGGGTTCGCTGGGCTATCTGCGCCGCGAACGTGATCAGGACGACCGTCGCAACGTGTTCGTCGTGCGCACCAATGATGGGGCCAATTTCCTTGAAGGGTTCAAGCGTTACCTTAGGGCCGGGGACCAAGGGGCCGACACACGTCCCGCCATTGGCCAGCGCAACAAGGAACCCGCCTACGCGGCCCGTTGAGGGTTTCGCGCTGTCCGGCGTGTCGGAGCTGCCCGATCCGGCAACCCACGCCTATCGCCAGGATCTGGCCGACGCCGCGCTCGCCGGACGCGTGATCGCCTCGCATTATGCCGAGCCGCTGGCGCGCCGCATCGCCGTCGCCGCGCGCTTGATGAAAGCGCCCGCCGATGACGCGGAGCTGGTTTCCGAACTCGACGCCGGCGAAGAACTGCTCATGCTCGACAACAGTCTTGGCTGGGCATGGGGCTATGGCCCCGACGGCCGCGTCGGTTATGTCCGCAGCGAAGCGGTCCGAGTTTAGCTTACATTTCCCCGCGCGCGCGGCGGATGGCATACCATTTGGCGACGTTGGCGTTGTGCTCGGCCAGCGTGTCGGCGAAGACATGGCCGCCGGTGCCGTCGGCAACGAAGTAAAGCGCCTTGGTCGGCGCCGGATCGAGGACGGCGGCGATGCTTTCGCGGCCCGGGTTGGCGATCGGTCCGGCCGGCAGACCCGCTTCGCGATAGGTATTGTAGCCGGTGATGGCGTCGAGCTCCGACCGCTTGATCCGGCGGCCGAGCGGTTTGCCCTTGGTGATTGGATAAATCACGGTCGGATCGGCGTCGAGCTTCATGCCGATCGTCAGCCGGTTGCAATAGACCCCGGCGACCAACTTCCGCTCGCTCGCCTTGCCGGTTTCCTTTTCGACGATGGACGCGAGCGTGACCGCTTCATGCGGGGTCGAGACCGGGCATCCCGGCTTGCGCTTGCTCCACAGCGCGGCGAGCGCCTTATCCATCGCCGACGTCATCCGCGCCAGCACAACCTTTCGCTCCTCCCCCTTTTGCCAGTCGTAACTACTGGGAAGGACCGACCCTTCCGGCGGCAGCGGTGCCGCCCCCCTCAGGCCGGCCAGCGCGGCGAGCTTTTCCTGGACGATGACCGACGGCATACCCTCGGCGATCGTGATCAGCCGGACGACTGGCCGCCCATGCTGGAGGATGTCGAGCAGGCGGGCGGCGCTGGTGCCCGCGGGGATGTCGAACTCTCCAGCCTGGACCGGGTCCGACGAACCGAGAACCCTCGCCATCGCGCGAAAGGTGGCGGCGCTGCCGGGGAGGAGCCGCTGGCGTTCAAGCTGCTGCGCGACCGAAGAAAGGGTCGAGCCCTCTGCCACAGTTACGCGATGCGGGCCGGAAGCCGAGCCGGCGCTCCACCACAGCAGGGCAATCGCCGCCGACGCGCCCAGGACGAGCAGCGCGGCCAGTCCCAACAGCTTCCTCACACCGCCTTCAGGACCAGGCTGGCATTGGTCCCGCCAAAACCGAAGCTGTTGTTGAGCACGGCGCGCACCGAGCGCTTCTTGGCCTTGTGCGGCACCAGGTCGACACCAAGCACCCCATCGCTTGGATTATCGAGGTTGAGCGTCGGCGGGACGATCTGGTCGCGGATCGCCAGGATGCAGAAGATGCTCTCAACCGCGCCGGCCCCGCCCAGCAGATGGCCGATCGCTGACTTGGTGCTGCTCATCGAGGCGCCGCACAGATCGTCGCCGAACACGCGCTTGGCGGCCGCGAGCTCGATCGTGTCGGCCATCGTCGAGGTGCCATGGGCATTGATATAGTCGATGTCGCACGGCTCCATACCCGCCTTCTTTAGCGCCATCCGCATCGCCAGCTCGGCACCCTTGCCCTCAGGGTGCGGGGCGGTCACGTGATAGGCATCGCCCGACAGGCCATAGCCGACGACTTCGGCGTAGATTTTCGCGCCCCGCGCCTTGGCATGCTCATATTCCTCGAGCACGACCACCCCCGCGCCCTCGCCCATGACGAAGCCGTCGCGGTCCTTGTCGTAGGGGCGCGACGCTTTTTCGGGCTGATCGTTGAAGGCGGTCGACAAAGCCCGCGCCTGGGCGAAACCGGCGACGCCAATCGGGCAGATGGTCGCCTCGGCGCCGCCCGCCAGCATGATGTCGGCGTCGTCGTCCTTGATCATCCGCGCCGCGTCGCCGATCGAATGGGCGCCGGTCGAGCAGGCGGTGACCACCGCGTGGTTGGGACCCATCAGGCCGTATTTGATGCTGACCTGGCCCGAAATGAGGTTGATCAGGCGGCCGTGGACGAAGTGCGGCGAAACCCGGCTCGGCCCCTTTTCATGGAGCACCAGGCTCTCGCTTTCGATGCCGGGCAATCCGCCGATGCCCGATCCGATCGAACAGCCGGCGCGAAAACGCGTCGCCTCATCCATTTCTAGGAGGCCGGCGTCCTCGATCGCCTGGCCGGCGGCGTCGATGCCGAAGATGATGAACGGATCGACCTGGCGTTGGACCTTATGGTCGACGCGCTTGCCGGGGTCGAACCCATAGGGATGGTCGGCGGGCTTGACCTCGCAGGCGATGCGGCACTTCTGGTCCGACGCATCGAAGCGGGTAATCGGCCCCGCGCCCGATTTGCCGGCCAGGATGTTCGCCCAGGTCGTCTCGACGTCGCCACCCAGCGGCGTCACCAGACCCATCCCCGTTACCACCACACGGCGCATGCGCTCACCCCTTGTCGCTTCGTCCAAATGCAAACGGCCTCCCGTTTCGAGCGGGAAGCCGTTTGTGCCGCCGTCATTGGGCGGGCGGCAGCCGATCGGTCCCGATCAGCTCTTGTTACTGTCGATAAAGTCGATCGCGTCCTTGACGGTCGAAATCTTCTCGGCCGCATCGTCCGGGATTTCGACCCCAAACTCTTCCTCGAACGCCATGACCAGCTCAACGATGTCGAGGCTGTCCGCGCCGAGGTCGTCGATGAAGCTCGCTTCCTCGGTGACCTTCTCGGCTTCGACGCCGAGATGTTCGACGACGATCTTTTTCACCCGATCGGCGGTCTCGCTCATGTGGACTATCCTCCGTTAGATTTGGCGCTGCCCTAGCGGGAGCCGAGGCACTGGGCAAGGGGCGCGCGCAGCCTGTCCGGGGGACAGGAGAGCACGGCCCTCGCGCGCAGCCTGTCCGGGGGACAGGAGAGCACGGCCCTCGCGCGCAGCCTGTCCGGGGGACAGGAGAGCACGGCCCTCGACCTCGCGTCCGTCAGCCCATAGTTTCCGCGACATGAAATCCGCCCGCCCCCTCACCCTCGGCGAGATCGCCCTCGCCCGATCGATCTTCGGCGAGGCCATCGACTATGATCGCGTGCGTATGGTTCGCCGCAAATGGTGGCCGTTTCAGCCCCGCGGCATCGTCATGGCCCCGACGGGCAACATCCACTTCCATCCCGACAGCCCCTTATGGTCGGAGGATTTTTCCGCGGAACGGTTGTCGTTGCAGGGCCTGTTCATTCACGAAATGACGCATGTGATGCAGAGCCATGAGCGAGGGCGCTTCTACCTGCCTCTGATGCGCCACCCGTTCTGTCGGTATAGCTATGAGGTAAGAGACGGCAAAGCATTCGACAGCTACGGATTGGAGCAGCAAGCGGAGATTATGCGACACATTTTTCTGAGTCGGCAGGGAACAACATTGCCGGGTCAAGAGGCCTTAGCAATGTTGGCGAGGAAGCTGCCGTTTGGAATTGGGTAACGTCCGCTATGGGTGGAGCGGACATTCAATCTGGATTTGCCGCGATCCCTCGCTCATGGATTTGAGCGGTGAAATGAGTAGGCTGAGGCTTAAGTAGCAAATAGGCCGGATCAAACTCTGCTAATTTCGCAAGCCTTGGCCAGTCCGGGATATCGATCACTCGCCCCACGCATTCGACCAAGCCGTCCTTCCTTAGGGCCTGTAGCGTTCTATTCATGTGCACCTTCGTTAGCCCCAACGTGTCCGCCAGATGCTCCTGCGTTGCCTCGAATGTAAAATGGGTTTTGGCCCCCAGTCCGACAGTTTCCATTCTAATGCCCATTTCGCATAGCAGATGCGCGAGGCCAGCCTTCGCAGTCTTATGAGCAAATATGGCAAGCCATTTAGCTAGGATCGATGCGTCAACGACCGTGTCGAGCCAGAGCGCCAGCGCAACGGCATTGTATCGCGAAACCAGGGCGCGGAGTTCTGCGTGAGGAATTCTGAGGATAGTCATTGGAACTAAGGCGGATATCCCCCACCCGGTGTGCGGTGAAGGCACGGAGTGTAAATCGCACATGTCGCCCGGCAGATAGAAAGCCGTAAACTGACGGCAGCCCTCCCCATCTAAATCGAACCTGCCGGCAAGGCCGGTCACGACCAAACAAGCGTGATCAACGGTTTGCCCAGGCGTAACGATGTCTTGGCCTGAGGCCATTGCATACCGTTGACCCGATAAGTGCAGGACGGCGTGCTGCTCCTCGGCCGACAGCGGCGAGCGCAGCATAAGACGCCGAAGAAACTCCGCGACGCCGTCAGATGCCATGCGCGCTCCTCTCACCCCTGCCGTAGCAAGTTTTAGGAGTTATTGGCGAAAAGGTTTTGCGACTGCCCTGACCGTCACAAAGTGATGCCCCGATTTATTTCGGAACCCGACTTCAGATGCCAGTGTTCGCAATGGATCGAAAGCGGCCGTTCAGTAAGTAAGGCGCACTGGTCCTCAATGAGAATGTTGATCACTTCTGCACTGCTGTCTTTGCTGGCCGCAGCACCCGCTCATGCAACTGGCCGCCTTGTCTGTCGCACGGCTGGCAGTCACCCGACCGAAATTGATCTGGTGATCAGCCACACGGTCGTTCCGTCGATTGTCTCGGCGCGTCTGCGCGACGGCGGTCGCGAAGTGCCCGTTCGCGTCGCGCAATCCTGGCTGGAGCCGAATGGGCTGCGGCTCGACCTCGTTGATTCGAACGCCGTTCGACACGAGCTCCGTATGAGCGTGAAACGAAATGGTCGAGCGTACGACGGGACTCTACAACGGGCTGCTGAGCGACGGTGGGTTCGCTGCCGGGACGGTGGCTGAAGCGTTGCCGCGGTGAGCCTCAAGTCGGCAATGGGTCGAAGGCGGACGTTAACAGGAAGCCACTGAACCGCGCGCTTACGGATGGCGGCTGCCTGCCGTTCACGAAAACTGTTACCCTTTCGCAACATGTGACATCGAATCGCCGACCCCTCTTTTTCACACGCGCGAAGCGTCCTATTCAGCCGTGATCGTTACGTTCCAAGGGGGGAATTTTCATGTCTATCCGTCGCCACGCCGCGCGTAGTTTACTCGCTGGGGCTGCCGCCCTAGCCATCGCCGCCCCTGCGTGGGCGCAAACCGCCGAGGAAGCGCAGGCGCAGGCCGCCAACCAGCCCGACGATAGTCAGGGCGATGTCATCATCGTCACCGCCACCAAGCGCGCTTCGACGGTGCAGGACGTCCCTTTCTCGATCAACGCGCAGACTCAGGAAGACATCCAGCGCGCCAATGCTTCGACCATCGAGGAAATTAGCCGCAACGTCGCCGGCCTTGCCGTGCAGAACCTCGGGCCGGGCCAGAGCCAGGTGTCGGTGCGCGGCGTATCGGCCGGTCAGATCGTCCGCGATCAGCCCGGCGTCAAGGAACAGGTCGGCGTCTATCTCGACGAGTCTGTCGTATCCCTGTCACTATTCACTCCGGATTTCGACCTGTTCGACTTGAACCGGGTCGAAACGCTGCGCGGTCCGCAAGGCACGTTGTTCGGTTCGGGAAGCGTCGGCGGCACGCTGCGCTACATCACCAATCAGCCCAAGCTGGGCCGGACCGAGGGCCTCGTCGAGGCCAATATCAACACGGTCGAAGAAAGCGACATCGGCGGCCATCTCAAGGGCGCGATCAACGTGCCGCTAGGCAACACCGCGGCGGTCCGCATTGTCGGCTATTATCAGAAATACGCCGGCTTCGTCGATGCCGTCGGCCCGGCGGCCGGCAAGAACATCAACGACGGGACCCGCGCGGGCGTCCGCGCCTCGATCCTGTGGCAGCCGACCGACGAACTCAAGATCACTCCGCGTGTCGTCTATCAAAAGGTCAAAGCCAACGGGTTCAATCGTGAAGAGTTCTTCAACCTCTACGGCAACCTGCTCAGCACGACGCGTCCGAAAGTCGACTTGGACGAGCGTGAGCAATATCTGCTGCTCCGCGAAAAATTCAAGGACGACACCTTGCTCGCGGATTTGACGGCTTCCTATGATTTGGGGCCGGTCGAGCTGACGTCGGTGACCAGCTACATCAATCGCGACATTCTCGTGTCGCGCGACGCCTCGGCGCTGACAGGGTCCATTTCCGATGATGCAGTCGGACTGCCTGATTCTGCAGTACTCTTGCCATCGAACCTGTTCGACACGACCGACCTCAAAAGCTGGACTCAGGAGGTTCGCGCGTCGTCGACGGGTTCTGGCCCCTTCCAGTGGCTCCTCGGCGGCTTTTATTCGAGCGTCGACCGCGACTATTCCCAAACTCTCCCCACCCCCGGTTACGCAGCAGCAGTCGGCATTCCCACTGGAGGCACCGCCGACCCGGATTCACCCTACAACAGCTTCCTTACCTATAAGATTAAGCAAAAGGCGGTGTTCGGCGAGGCGAGCTACGACTTTGGCCAGGTCAAGCTGACCGCCGGCGGTCGTTACTATGATTTCAAAGAAGATCGCACCTTCGACAATCGGGGCATTTTCTCATCGAGCAACACCCTTAGCCAGACGACGAAGTCGGACGGCTTCAGCCCGCGCGTCATTCTCACATACGAGCCGAGCCGGAACCTCAGTCTCAACCTCCAGGCGGCGAAAGGCTTCCGCCTTGGCGGTGCGAACGATCCTCTGAATATTCCTATCTGTAGGCCCGAAGACGTCGCTATTTTCGGGCCATTTTCGGGATCTTACAAAGACGAAACGCTGTGGAATTATGAGGCGGGCGTCAAATATCAGCGTCGCGGCGTCACCTTCAACGCCGCCGCCTTCTACACGGCCATCAAGGACCTTCAGGTCACGTTGGACGCGGGCAGCTGCTCGTCGCGCCTGGTCTTCAACGTGAAGAAAGCGCACACCAAAGGCATCGAGGCGGAGTTCGCGGTCCAGCCTGTCGAAGGTCTCGACTTGTCCCTGTCCGGAAGCTTGATCCAAGCCGAATTCGACACCACCCTGCCTGGAGCTCTAGCGGTCAGCACCGGTATCCGCGACGGGAACCGCCTGCCGTCCGTACCCAAGTTCCAAATGGCTGCCGCCGCGACCTACTCGTCCAGGTTCAGCGACAGCGCGGAATGGCACGCCACGGCGAGTCTCCAACACGTTGGGAACCGCTATACTCAACCATCCGACCAGGAAAATAATCCGCGCACATTCGTCTACCGCTCGCCGTTGACGCGACCTCGCCAAATCGACGCCAATTTTGGGAATATACCGGTGGGCTTGGGCACGACGGTTGACCTCAAGTTGCCGAGCTACAATTTGGTCAACCTGTCTATCGGGGTCGACTTCGACAGCGGGCTCGGATTGGCGCTGTACGCAAATAATGTCTTCGACGAAAATCCAAGGCTGTCGTTCGACCGCGAGCGGGACGGACGAGCGCGCCTCGGCTATAACATCGGCCAGCCGCGGACGATCGGCCTGACCGTTCGCCAGGCATTTGGATCGTCGCCGCCGCCGCCACCTCCGCCCCCGCCGCCGCCGCCGCCGCCGCCTCCTCCGGCAACGCAGACTTGCTCGGACGGCTCGGTGA
>NZ_JACDDV010000082.1 GCF_013816785.1 Sphingomonas sp.
GCGAAGTTAAGAAACGCGCCAAAGCGGGACAAATCCCTTCAACCCAAAGTGGTGCTTTGGGTTGGCGGTCCGGAATGGACCCGGCACGGAGTGAACCCGCACCGAGTTTTTGCGTTGCATGCCGTGATTTTTAGGCGGCGCGGGACATCGATTGACCCGCCATCGCTGGCGTTTCAACTGCCGCAATTTCGGACACGAGACTCGGCGTGGAGGCGGTCTTGTTAGGCGCGGCGAAGCGCGAGATGGTAACGACGACGCCTAAGCCGAGATAGGCGGCGATGGTTGCCATGGGCTGGAAAAACAGGGGCGCGATCAGGGCGATGCGGAGCCAGTTGGGGTGGAAACCGAAATCCTCGCCGATCGCCTCGCACACGCCGAGGATGGTATTGTTGCGGAGGAGAAGATTTGGGACGGTAAGGTTGGGCCGAGCGCTGGTCATAAGGAACTCCGTTGGCTTGCGTTGGCCAACAGGAAGCAAGAGACGTGCCAGTTATAAAAACACGCAATTGCAGCGAGTTAGCTTAATAAGAAAATACGGAGTTGGCGAACAATGCGCCAAGGCTTGGTTAAATCCGCCACGCAGCGCGTCGCTCGCGGCTCAGGCTGGCTTCCGGCCGATTAGGCTGCAGGTGACAAAGCGGGCGTGCGGCTCGCTGATGACGATGAGCTGGACGATGCCGCGCATGGCGAGGCGGGAGACGATTGGGCTGAGCGGATAGTGGTTCATCTGCATCGCCGGCGCATTCCACGGGCGACCGGCGCAAATGTTTTGCCAGATCTTGACCCCGGGGATGTTGGCGCTCGCCCAATAGAGCCAGCGCCAGCCGCCGCGGTCGGTGCGGATCGACAAATGGAGATGGAAGCCGCCGCCGGGCGCGACCTTGTCGACCAACGCATCGAGGATACGCAGGCCGCGCCGCACGGGCACATGCTGCAACACCATCAGGCTGTTGACGAAGTCGAACGCACCATCGGCGCGGCTTAGTCCATCGTCGGCCTCGGCGAAGCGGAGGTTGGTGGCGCCCGCCTGGCGCGCATTGGCCGCGGCCTCGGCGAGCATCGCCGGCGCGACATCGAGCGCGAGAACTTCCGCGAATTCGGCGGCAAGCGGCAGGCTCAGCCGCCCGACACCGCAGCCATGGTCAAGCGCGCGCCCGCGCGGCAGCGGACCGAGGTGGCGCTCATATTCAGTGAGGAGATGCGCGATCGAGTGGCGGCCGCTGGCGAAGAACTCGTCGCGATTCTCGCCAATTAGCGCGGCGCTGAACCGGTCCTGCGCGAGCACGCCAAAATAGGGGTCTTGCGATCCCCACTTTTTCCACGCCTTGTCGGTGCTCAGCATGGGCGCGGGCGAGCCGAGCCGAGCGCGGCAATGCGCGAATCGGCGCTGACTTCGCGGCGACAGGACGCGAGGGATGAGGGTCGAGCCGGATGAGCGGAGACGGCGACACGGTTCATCGCTCGATTAAGGCACAAAAAAGGATGTGCAGGACAGCAGAAAATGCCGGCTGATGGGCCGCCTTCTCACTCGCTCGGGGCGTCGGCGGAGCTGACATGATAATCGATCCTGATCCGCACCCATTCCCCGACCAGCACCTTCCCGCCGACGCGGGGCGGGCGGACGAGGAATTGCCACGCGGCCTGACGCGCCGCGCTGGCGAGGTGGGAGCCGGCGGGGCCTTGGCCGAGCTCGACGCAGTCGGCGACATGGAAGCGGTCGATGGTCTTGCACGCGATCACTCCCCAGCCGCCGCCTTCGGGCATGGTCCTGGGCAGATAGGTGCTGAGCTCTTGATTGGTCGGCTCGCGATACCATTCGGCGGCGTAGAGCGGCTCGCCGTGGGGGCCGGTGCCGACGCGGGCGCTGTCGCCGGGGCTGCTGCCGGAGGATGCGACCTCGGCGCCGCTGTCGGTCGCCGGCTTGCCGAGCTTGGCGATGTCCGACGCGGCGTAGACCTCCTTGCTGACGATCAGCATGGGGAGGGGGCGATCGGGCAGGCGGATCGCCGGCTTGGGGATCGGCGGGGTTGGCATTGGCGGGATTGGGCGCGGCGGTTGCTTGGTCACGGTCGCCTGCTTCTGAGCGGTCTTGGCTGGGGCGTCTTCGGCGTCGTTGGCGAGGTCGAAGGTGGAGAGGGTGCCGCCCTTATATTCAGGCGGGTGGTCGGGCCGGAAATTGAGGCTGAGGAAGGCGAGCAACAGCAGCAGCTCGATGCCGAGGGCGAGCGCGAGCGAGACGGCGCGGCGCTTGGCGGAGGCTCGATCGCTGCCTGTTTCGACGCGGTAGTGAGCCGGACTGAGGGAAATGAGAGCCTCTGCGATGGGAATGGCGGGGCCGTCACGAAGTAAATTCGTGACGTCGATCCACTCGGCTTATAGCCGATGGTCGGCCGGCTTTCGCGCTCTGTTCGACATAAGCTCTCGATTGCTCTGCAATCGCTCCCTTATGCTCGGGCGCTCAAGTCACTGATCCAAGAAACTCCGCATTTTGCGCGAGCGGCTTGGATGCTTGAGTTTCCTCAGCGCCTTGGCCTCGATCTGACGGATGCGTTCGCGGGTGACGCTGAACTGCTGGCCGACTTCCTCGAGCGTGTGGTCGGTGTTCATGCCGATGCCGAAGCGCATTCGGAGGACGCGTTCTTCGCGCGGGGTGAGGCTGGCCAGCACGCGCGTGACCGTTTCCTTCAAATTGGCCTGGATCGCGGCGTCGACCGGGATGACCGCGTTCTTATCCTCAATGAAGTCGCCGAGATGCGAATCTTCCTCGTCGCCGATCGGGGTTTCGAGGCTGATCGGCTCCTTCGCGATCTTCATCACCTTGCGGACTTTTTCGAGCGGCATCGACAGCCGCTCGGCAAGCTCCTCGGGAGTCGGCTCGCGGCCGGTTTCGTGGAGGAACTGGCGGCTCGTCCGCACGAGTTTATTGATCGTCTCGATCATGTGGACCGGGATGCGGATGGTGCGCGCCTGGTCGGCGATGCTGCGCGTGATCGCCTGGCGGATCCACCAGGTGGCGTAGGTGCTGAACTTGTAGCCGCGGCGATACTCGAACTTGTCGACCGCCTTCATCAGGCCGATATTGCCTTCCTGGATGAGGTCGAGGAATTGCAGCCCGCGGTTGGTGTATTTCTTGGCGATCGAGATGACCAGGCGCAGGTTCGCCTCGACCATTTCCTTCTTGGCGATGCGCGCCTCGCGCTCGCCCTTCTGGACCTGATTGACGATCCGCCGGAACTCGGGGAGCGCCATGCCGGTCGACTGGGCGATCTCGCTAATCTCGATACGGATGCGGTCGACGCTCTCGGCCTCGGCCACCGCGAAGGCAGCGAATTTCTTGTCGAGGCCCTTGGCGCGGTCGAGCCAACTGTCGTCGAGCTCGCTGCCCATATAGCTGTCGAGGAACGCTTTGCGCGGCACTCGGTGGCGCTCGGCCAGGCGCAGCATCTGACCGCCAAGCGCGGTCAAGCGGCGGTTGTAGCTGTACAGCTGGTCGACCAGATATTCGATCTTGGCGGCGTGAAATTGGACGCTCTCGACCTCGGCGGTGAGCTGTTCGGAGAGCTTCTGATATTTCTTTTCGTCGGCCGGCGGGAAACCTGCGCCGGCGCTCAAGGCGGTAAGGCGCGCCTGCTGGAGCTTGGCGAATTTCTTGTAGAGCGAGGTGATCGAGGCGAACTTCTCGAGCGCGGTAGGCTTCAGCGCTTCTTCCATCTGCGCGAGGCTGAGCGTGTTGTCCTCGTCGTCTTCCTCGACCGGGCGCGGGGTGCGGCGCTCGTTGAGTTCGTCCTCCTCGTCGGCGACCGCCTCTTCCTCGGGTTCGGCCTCTTCCTTGAAAGTCGGGCCGGCAACGGCGGCGCTGATCTCGCCCTCGGGGGCGTCCGGGTCGGCGGCATTGTCGATCTGTTCGGCGGTCGGGCCTTTCGACAGCATCGCTTCCAGATCGAGGATCTCGCGCAGCTGCATCGTGCCCTCATTGAGGGCGTTCGACCATTCGATGATCGCGTTGAAGGTGATCGGGCTTTCGCACAGGCCCCAGATCATCGTGTCGCGGCCGGCCTCGATCCGCTTGGCGATGGCGATTTCGCCCTCACGGCTCAACAGCTCGACCGCGCCCATCTCGCGCAGATACATGCGCACCGGGTCGTCGGTGCGGTCGACCGCTTCCTTCTTGGTCGCTACCGCCGGACGTGGGCCGCCGTCGTCGAGCGGATCGACTTCCTCCTCGGGCTGCTCCTTTTCGGCATCTTCGTCGTCCGAATCGTCGTTCTCGACGATGTTGACGCCCATCTCCGAGATTTCGGACATCACGTCCTCGATCTGTTCGGAGGTCATATGCTCCTGCGGCAGCGCCTCGTTGATTTCGTCGACGGTGACGAAGCCGCGCTTCTTGGCGCGCGCCTTGAGCTTCTTGATCGCCGCTTCGTGCTGATCGAGGAGCGGCGCATCGCCGCTTTCGCCAGTATCCACGTCGGTGTCGGTGGTGTCGTTTTTCGTCATGTTGCCGTGCCGCTTACTCATTGCCGGCCAGAGATGCCAGCCGTTCCTTCATTGCTTCGCGCAAGGCGTGAAGCTGCTGTTGTTCCTCGAACGCGCGATCGTCGCCGGCCTTCAGCCGTTCGGTCGCCGCGCCCAATGCCGCTTCGACCTCCGCCGTCGCCACCACCGCCTGGATCGCCAGCCCGAGATCGCGCCGGGCGGCCTCTGGTTCGCTATCGCTGCGGGTGAAGGTAAAGCGCATGTCGCCGCCTTTGGAGACCTCGCGCCAGGCGGCGCCGGTTTCCTCTGACGCCAATATGGTGGCGATGGCGTGCCGATCAAGCGTATCGCCCGACATGCTGACATCGACCATCCGGTCGCGCACGGCGGCGAGGTTGCGGTCGGCGATCGGCAAAGACGCCAGTGTCTCGACATGGTCGCCGATGGCATCGGGGAAAAGCGCATGGCCGAGCACTAGCGCGCGGGCGGTGGCGCGGTCGATGCCGCTGGACCCGATCGCGCGCGCCGCAACGCTGGCCGGCGGGTCGGGCGGCACGAACCGCCCATCCTTGTTCTTCTTCCAGGGCTTGCGCGCGATGAAGGGCCCGCGACCGGCGGCTTCGGGCCGGACCAGCGCTTCGAACCGGCGTAGCCAGTCGTCCCGGTACAGCTGCCGTACGCTGGGGTCGCCGATGGCCTGCGCATGATCCATCAGCCGAGCCTTGAGGCCGGCGCGCGCCTCAGGTGTGTCGAGCGGGGCGGCGGCGGCTTCGTGACGCCACAGCCGCTCGACCAGAGGCTCGGGCTGAGCCAACAGTGCCTCGACGGCCAGGCGCCCGCCCGAGCGGACCAAATCGTCGGGATCCTGGCCCTGGGGCAGCGCAACGAAGCGCAGCGTGCGCTCAGGGGCGAGGTGGGGAAGGGCACGCATGGCCGCGCGCACCGCCGCCTTCTGCCCCGCGGCATCGCCGTCGAAGCAGCAGATCGGCGCGGGCTCGAGGCGCCACAGCCGCTCCAGCTGTGCTTCCGTGACCGCCGTTCCGTTGGGCGCCACGACTTCGCCAATCCCGGCGCGATCTAGGGCGATGACGTCCATATAGCCTTCGACCACGATGACCCGGCCAGCCTTGCGCGAGGCGGGGCCGGCGAGGTCGAGATTGTAGAGCGTGCGGCCCTTGTCGAACAAAGCGGTCTCGGGCGAATTGAGATATTTGAGCTCGCCGTCGCCAAGGATGCGGCCACCGAACGCGATCACGCGGCCGCGCTGGTCGCGGATCGGGAACATCAGGCGGCCGCGAAAACGGTCGTAGGATTGTTTATTCTCTTCCTCGGGCATGATCAGCATGCCGGTGTCGACCAGCTTGTCCTCGCCAAGCTCCTTGAGTGCGGCCTTCAATTTGCCACGGCTGTCTGGGGCAAAGCCGATCCCGAACCGCTCGATCGTCTTGGCGTCGATGCCGCGTTTGGCGAGATAGGCGCGCGCCGCTCCTCCATCGATGCCGGCCAGCTGCTCGCCAAACCAGCGCTGCGCCGCGGCCATGACGTCATGAAGCCCAGCCGAGCGTTCCTGCTTGTCGCGGTCGCGCGGGTCGGGCGCGGGCACGTACAACCCCGCCTTGCCGGCCAATTCCTTGACCGCATCCATGAACGGCAACCCGCGTGCGTCGGTCAGAAAACGGATCGCATCGCCGTGCGCGCCGCATCCGAAGCAATGGTAGAATCCCTTCTCGTCGTTGATCGTGAAGCTGGGCGTCTTCTCGTTATGGAACGGGCAACAGGCTTTATATTCGCGCCCGGCCTTGGTGAGTTTCACGGAGGGCGCGATGACGGCGCTGAGCGTGGTGCGAGCGCGCAGTTCGTCGAGGAATTGAGGGGAAAGGGTCAAACTCCCCACCCCGTCGGCGCTTCGCGCCTCGGCCCCTCCCGCG
>NZ_JACDDV010000083.1 GCF_013816785.1 Sphingomonas sp.
GCGTTCGACACCGACCTGCTCATGATGCTGGCGTTGGGGTTCGGGGGTCTCGCGCTGATCAACCTGATGACGGGCTGGCTTCGCTCGCTAATCCTCGTCAGCCTCGGCAATTCGCTCGCCTATCAGGTGGTGGTCAACCTCTACCGGCACCTGATGCGCCTGCCGCTGCCGTGGTTCGAAAAGCGCCATGTCGGCGATATCATCTCGCGCTTCGGATCGACCCAGCCGATTTCGGACCTGCTCGCCCAGGGGCTGATCGCGGCGCTGATCGACGGAACGATGGCGCTGCTGACACTGGGTCTGATGTACCTCTATTCGCCAAAGCTGGCGGGGATTGCGCTGATCGCATGGCTGTTATTCGCGGCGCTCAAGTTCGGGTCGTTTCACGCCATCCGGTTGCAGAACATCGACGTGATCACCGCCGCCGCGCGCGAGAGCAGCAGCTTCATCGAATCGGTGCGCGGGATCGCCGCGATCAAGGCGTTCGGTCAGGAAGGCAATCGTCAGCGCCAGTGGCAACAACTCAAGGCCGACGCCGTCAACGCCAACATCCGGCTGGGCCGGCTGACCAGTGGGTTCGATGCGATGGGGCAGTTCGTCATCGCCGCCGAGCGGGTGCTGTTCGTCTATCTCGCCATATCGATGGCGATGGAGGGCGCCTTCACGGTCGGCATGATCTTCGCCTTTCAGGCCTATAAGCAGCAATTCCTCGACGCCTCGACCCGGCTGGTGGATTTTTCGATCCGCTACAAATTGCTCGACGTCCACTTGGGTCGCATCGCCGACATCGCGCTGTCCCCGCCCGAGCTTCCGGCCGAGACGGTCCCGTCCGCGATCGGGACGATCCACGGAGCGATCGAGTTGCGCAACATCTGTTTTCGCTATGGCGTGGGCGAGCCGGAAGTGCTGCGCGGCGTAAACCTCAGCGTCGAGGCCGGCGAGATGGTGACGCTGGTCGGCCCGTCGGGTGGCGGCAAGACCACATTGCTCAAGATGATGATGGGGCTGGTGCCGCCCAGCTACGGCCAGGTGTTGATTGACGGCAAGCCGCTGGGCCCGGCGATGCTGGGGCATTGGCGGACCCGGATCGGATCGGTTGCGCAGGACGATATGCTCTATGCCGGCAGCTTGGCCGAGAACATCGCCTTCTTCGATCCGGAAATCGACATGGGGCGCGTGGTCGAGGTCGCCCGGATGGCCGTGATCCATGACGATATCGAGGCGATGCCGATGCGCTACGAAACATTGGTCGGCGACATGGGCTCGGCGCTGTCGGGCGGACAAAAGCAGCGTGTCCTTCTCGCCCGCGCGCTTTACTCTGATCCGTCGGTGCTATTCATTGACGAGGGAACCGCCCATCTCGATCCGGAGTCCGAACGGTTAGTGATGGGGGCGATCGGTCGGCTGCCGATTACGCGGATCATCAGCGCCCATCGGCCAGGTGCGGTCGCCGCGGCTAGCCGGACGATCTTGGTCGGCGGGGGGCAGGCGCGGGTTCTGCCCCAGCGCGATTCCGAAATGGGCAATGCCGCATAGGCCGCTGAAAAAATCGCCACTACTACAGCATCTGCGCCCTTTTCCTTTGGCGGACAGGCTGATAGGCACATGCCAAGCGCCGGGGGCGCGCGACGATTTAACGCGGGGAAGACCATGATCCGTTCCGAGCTGGTGCAGAAGTTGTGCAGCGATTTTCCCGACCTCACCCAGCGCGAAGTCGAGAATGTGGTTAGCGCAATCTTCGATTCGATCACCGACCAATTGGCGAAAGGCGGCCGCGTCGAACTGCGCGGCTTCGGCGCTTTTTCGTCGCGCCAGCGCGATGCCCGCATCGGGCGCAACCCGCGCACTGGCGAAGCGGTGGATGTCGATGCCAAGCGCGTGCCCTATTTCAAGCCGGGCAAGGAAATGCGCGAGCGGCTCAACCTTGGCGAAGTGACGGCGGAGTAGGGTAGACCGGCACCAGCCCACGCCCCCCACCCGGCCTCCCAATCCAGTTTACGCTGTGGGAGGCCGGGTGGGGGCGCGGGCCGGTGCCGTCCTCGTGACAAGAAACGCGGACGTGGCGGAATGGTAGACGCACCCGACTTAAAATCGGTTTCCCCGAAACGGGAGTGCGGGTTCAAGTCCCGCCGTCCGCACCACCGGATTAAAGGTCCGAAATGCTGTAAAATGTTAAGCAATCGCCCGTAATCGGTCGATTGTGCGTAAAGGGTTTCGACCATCCGCGATGCGGGACCGAGAATTTTCGCTCGCCAATGCCCGGCGGGACATGCTGGTTCTTGCCATTTTGATCGCGGCGGTCGGAATGCTGATCTGGAACGGTAGCGCCTTTTTCCATCGCCTGAGCATCACCGACGCACGTTTGGGGCCGAGCCTCAAAATCGCGGCCACTGCCTTGACCCTCAACGTCGCGCTGATCCTGTTCGGCTGGCGCCGCTACGTCGACCTTCAACACGAGGCGGAACTACGCCGTGATAGCGAGGCGCGGGCGGCCTTGATCGCCTCGACCGACGGAATGACCGGCCTGCTCAATCGCAAGGGCTTCGCCGACAAGGGCGAGGCACTGCGCCGCAAAGCCGCCGATGATGGTCAGTCGCTCCTGATCTTTTCGCTTCAGCTCAATCGATTCAAGGCGATCAACGACCGTCACGGTTATGACGTTGGCGACAAGATTTTGCGAATGATCGCTAAATCGCTCGAACAAGCGGCTGGCCGCGACCAGCTTGTGGCGCGCCTCTCGGGCGACGAGTTCGCGGTGGCTTTGGCGGCGCACGAGAGCGGTTTTGCCGAAGCCGAGTTACAAGCCGAGCGGATGCTGTGCGCCGTGACTCGGCCGATGGAGGCCGACGAACGGCTGATCCAGATCGGCGCATTTATCGGCATCGCCGCGTCCGATCCGTCCGAAGGACAGATTCCCGATTTTTTGAGGCGCGCCGACATTGCGCTCGATCACGCCAAATCGATCCGTTCGGCGCGGCCGGTGTGGTTCGACCAGGGGATGGAGCGCGCTCTGATTGCGCATGGCGAGATAGAACAGGGGATCCGCTACGGCCTTGAGCACGGCCAGTTCCTGCCCTATTTCGAACCCCAAGTGGACTTGCTAACCGGCGACCTGGTCGGGTTCGAGGTGCTCGCGCGCTGGGATCATCCGCTAAGCGGGATCGTTATACCCGACAATTTCATTCCGATCGCCGAAGAGCATGGCTTGGTTGGCCGACTGTCTGAGCAAGTCATGCTGGCGGCGATGATCCAGGCCGCGGACTGGGATCCGGCGATCAAGTTGTCGGTCAATATCTCGCCGGTGCAGCTCGGCGACAGCTGGCTTGCGCAGCGCATCGTGCGCCTGCTGACCGAAGCCCGCTTCCCGGCCGATCGGCTGATTGTCGAGATTACCGAAAGTTCGCTGTTCGCCGACCTCGACCTGGCCCGCTCGATCGTGACCAGTCTCAAGAATCAGGGAGTCAGGCTAGCGCTCGACGATTTCGGCACCGGCTTTTCCTCGCTTGCCCACCTTCGCTCGCTACCGTTCGACGTGATCAAGATCGACCGCAGCTTCGTTACGCGGATCGAGGAAGACAGAGAGAGCGCGGCGATCGTCCGCGCGGTGACCACCCTCGCCGAAGCGCTTGGCGTACCGGTCACGGTAGAGGGCATCGAAAATGCCGACACCCATGCTGCCGTCGCCGGCTTCGGTTGCGCTGTCGGCCAGGGTTGGTACTTCGGCAAGCCAATGAGCGGAGACCAGGCGGCGGCGATGGTGCGCGCGCGCCACGCAGTGCCCGCTTCCAGCGCCATCGCCCGCACCGCCTGACATTCTGCATCCTCGAATTCCATACCCTGTCCCGAGCCGGGACGGTCGGATCGGCGCGCGCATAGCAGGCGTTGATCATATGGTAAAAAAGTCGTTAAGAGTTTTCCGATGCAGAGTGTTCGCCGCCCGACCGCAGCCATATCCGCGAGCCGCTTCGGCCGGGGCCGCCGCTACACGATGGCGGTGGCGGCTGCCCCGGACAGGACCCTTTCCGACGACGTCAAGCTGTTCGCGCTAACCTTCGTCGGCGGCTTCCTGTTCATGGGCGTCTACCTGGCCTGACCTGCCCGCGGCGGTCGGGGAGCATGAATATCCCGCGCGGTGTTGCTCAGTCGCAGGCGAGGTGAAGCTTCCAGCCAAGCCAGGCGCTGACCAGGCACATCGCCGCCACCAGCCAAAGCTGTCCGACCGGGCTGACGCCAAAGCTCGACAGGGCGAAGGCGATGAGCGAGCCGATCACCATCGCGCCCGAATTGACGATGTTATTGGCGGCGACCGTTCGGGCGGTTTCCGAATTGGGGACGGTGGTGGTGAGGAATGCATAGAGGGGGACGACGAACATGCCGCCGCAGATCGCGACGCCGAGCAGGGCGGCGACCATCGCCGCGGCACCGGGGTGCGGCAGGAAAGTAGCGAGCGTCGTCAGTTCGCCGCCGCTGTGCAGGCCCCAACTGCTGGCGACAAACCGGAGCAAGACGACGAACGCGCCCATGGCCAACACCGACACCGGAGCGAAGCGGGCCGAAACTTCGCTCTTGAGCAGCCGGTTTATAAGGACCGAACCGATCGCGATGCCGATCGAGAAGATGCCGATGAACAGGCTGGCGACCTGCTCGTCGGCGCCGAGCACATTCTTCACCAGCGGAGGAAAAATGATGATCAATACCGCACCGATTGTCCAAAAAAAGCTGATCGAGCAGATCGCGAGAAACAATCTTGGGATGTGCATCGTCGCGCTGACCAGCCGAACCGAGGCGCGCAGCACATGCCAGTCGGGTGGCGGGCAATCGGCGCTGGGCGGGGCGGGCGGTACCTTGCGGCCGGTCAGCAGTCCGGCGACGGCGATCAGCACCGTCGCTGCGGCAGCGACCTGCGGCTGGCTCGCCAGCGCGCCGGCGAGAATCGTCCCGCCGAGGATCGAGAGATAAGTTCCCGCCTCGACTAGCCCGGTGCCGCCGAGCACCTCGTCGCGGTGCAAATGTTGCGGCAGTATGGCATATTTGATCGGCCCGAAGAAAGTCGAATGGACCCCCATTGCGAACACCGCGGCGAGCATCAGCGGGATATTGGCGAAATAAAGCCCGGCACCGCCGATCAGCATGATGCCGATCTCGGCCAGCTTGACCAGCCTGATCAGCCGGGCCTTGTCGCGAATGTCGGCGAGTTGGCCGGCGGCGGCGCTCAACAGGAAAAAGGGGAGGATGAACAGGCCTTGGGCGATGGCGCTGAACTGCGCCTCGCGTGCGGCATTGGAGAATAGCTGGTAGGTGACGAATAGCACGACCGCTTGCTTGAACAGACTGTCGTTGAACGCGCCGAGCGCCTGGGTCGCGAACAGCGGCAGGAACCGGCGCGAGCGGAGCAGGTGGGCGACATTCTGCATCAAGGCCGAAACGGCGCCTCCGGTTGGTCGCCGACCCGCATAGCCAGCTTTGCGGCGGCGGCCAAACGCTATAACGCTGCCCGTCCCATGCTGACGTTGCCCAACCTGCTGACCCTGTCCCGCATCCTGGCGGTGCCGATCCTGGTGTTCCTGTTGTGGCGACCGACGCCGATCGACTATGCGGTGACCTTCGTGCTTTACTGCATCGTCGGCATCACCGATTATTTCGACGGCTATCTGGCCCGCGCGCAGGGGCGGATTTCGCGGCTTGGCCAGTACCTCGATCCGATCGCCGACAAGATCATGGTCGCGGCAGTCATCGTCATGCTGATCTCCAGCCGCAAGATGTCGGGCGAGCCGGTGATCCACGGCCTGCACATCATCCCCGCGCTGGTCATCCTGCTGCGCGAAATCATCGTTTCGGGCCTGCGCGAGTTTCTGGCGCCGTTGAATGTTTCGATGCCGGTCAGCAGCCTCGCTAAGTGGAAGACGACCTTTCAGCTTGTGTCATTAGGGGCGCTGATCTCGGGCGGCGCCTTTCCAGCGTACGACTGGGTTCATCAGGTCGGACTCGCCAGCCTGTGGGCGGCTGGCGCGCTGACGCTGGTCACGGGGTATGATTATCTCAGGATCGGCATGCGCCACATGGACTGATGGCCGTCGCCTAATCGATTTTGCGCGTCATACTGACCAAGTTTAATCGTTTCTTTCGTTTTGTGAGGAGGCCTAAGCGTAAATCCAAACCGCAGCGAGGAGAGTGACGGTCATGGACGCGAAAACCGGAGAAATGGGATGCCCGATGAAGGGGTCGGCCGCGGGTCGCTCGTTGCTGGGGCGGACCAATCGCGACTGGTGGCCGGACTCGCTACCGCTCGAAATCCTGCACCAGGGCGGCGCCTCGCCCGATCCGATGGGCGACAACTTCGATTATGCCGACGCGTTCAACAAGCTCGACTACCCGGCGCTCAAGGCTGAC
>NZ_JACDDV010000015.1 GCF_013816785.1 Sphingomonas sp.
TCACTCGACCTGGCGATGATGGCATCTGCATCATCCATGACCCGCTCGGCTCCCCGCTTGGAGACCGAGCGGCTCGTTCTTCGCGATTTCACCCGCGACGACCTCGACGCCCATGCGGCAACGCTAGGCGATATCGAGGTGATGCGTAACATCGGCGGCGAAGCCCTGACCCGCGAGGACGCGATGCGGCGCATCTTCATGGCCGTCGGCCAATGGCCGGTGCTCGGCTACGGCATGTGGGCGGTTGAACGGAAGAGCGATGAGCGGATGGTCGGCCATGTCGGTTTTTTCGACATGGCGCGCGACATTCAACCAAGCCTGACGGGCCTGCCGGAGATGGGATGGATCTTCGACACCTGCGTCCACGGACAGGGCATTGCGCGCGAGGCTTGCGACGCTGCTTTAACCTGGCTTGACAGAGTTGTCGGGCCGATCGAGGTCCCGGCGATCATCAGCCTCGGCAATGAGGCCTCGATGAAGCTGGCCGAACGTCTTGGCTTCGTCCGCGAACCGGACGGCATCTACAAGAATGAGCCGATCGCTATCTTCCGCCGGCCCGCAGGTGGTCGGTGAACGGCGGCGCTCAAGGTTGCCGCTCATTCACACCAGTTTTTGCTTTACGCGAAATGATTCAGTCTAAATAACGCCGGCCATGGCGGAGGGTTCGACCGTAGAGGAAAAAGAGCGCCAACGCATGGCGGCCGTGCGGCGCTACGATATTCTCGACAGCCCACCCGACGGCGTTTTCGATCGCATCACGGCGCTCGCCGCGCGACGGCTCGGCGTCCCCATTTCGATCATCAGCATCGTCGATGACGATCGCATCTGGTTTAAATCGCATCATGGCGTTCCGGTCGACCAGATCGGCCGCGAGCCCGGCCTGTGCGCGTCCGCCATTCTTTCCGACGACCCTCACATTCTCTCCGATGCCAGGCTCGATCCCCGCTCGCTTGCCAACCCGTTGGTCGCGGGCGATTTCGGCCTGCGCTTTTACGCCGGCGTGCCGCTGACCACCAGCGACGGCCATAATCTCGGCACGCTGTGTGTGATCGACAAGGAGGCTCGCGCCATCGATCAGGAGCAGATCGAGGATCTCAAGGACCTCGCGTCGGTAGTCATGGATCAGCTCGAACTGCGGCTGTCGGCGCGCCGCGCAGTATCGCGGGCTGAGTTAATGGCCAAGGAAATCGACCATCGGGTCATGAACAGCCTCCAGTTCGTATCGGGGCTGCTCACGATGCAGGCGCGGTCCGCTGACCAGGATAATGTTGCGGCCTCGCTGCATCTCGCCGCGAACCGAGTTGCCGCGATCGCGCAGGTTCACCGCCATTTCTACACCGAAGATACCGAGCGGACATCGTGCATCGAGTTTGTCCGTCGGCTGGTCACGGAACTGCAGACGGTCCTTGGGCGGATCATCACCGTGCAAGGCGACGAGGGCGATGTGCCGACAATCTGGATTCAGCCGATTGGCCTGATCGTCAACGAACTTGTCACCAACGCGGCCAAGCACGGCAAGGGGCAGATCGACCTGCAGTATGAAAAGGGGCCGGACGGGCATGCGCTGATCGTTTCGGACGAAGGGCGCGATCTGCCGGACGATTTCGATCCCGCCGCGGCCACCAAGAGCTTAGGCATGCGCGTCGTGACCTTGCTTGCCAAACAGCTCCGTGGCGAACTGACCGCCGGCCGGCGGCCGGACGGCGGTACTTGTTTCAAAGTGGCCTTTCCCGACCCGGAGGACCAGGCGGATTAGAAGGCGCTGATTCCGGTGATCGCGCGGCCGATGATCAGGGCGTGGACGTCGTGCGTGCCCTCGTAAGTGTTGACGGTTTCCAGATTGGCGGCGTGGCGCATGACCTGGAATTCGGCGCTGATACCGTTGCCGCCGTGCATGTCGCGCGCGGTGCGGGCGATGTCGAGCGCCTTCCCGACATTGTTTCGCTTAATCATGCTGATCGTCTCGGGGATTAGCTCGCCCGCGTCGAGGCGGCGGCCGACGCGCAATGCGGCCTGCAGGCCCAGCGTGATCTCCGTCGCCATATTGGCCAATTTGAGCTGAACTAGCTGGTTGGCCGCCAGCGGGCGGCCGAATTGCTTGCGATCGAGCGTATATTGGCGCGCGGCGTGATAGCAGGCCTCGGCGGCTCCCATGCTGCCCCAGCTGATGCCGTAGCGGGCGCGGTTCAAACAGCCGAATGGGCCTTTCAAGCCTTGGACATTAGGCAGCAACGCATCCTCACCCACCTCGACCTCGTCCATCACGATCTCGCCGGTGATTGAGGCGCGAAGCGACAGCTTCATGCCGATCTTGGGCGCGCTGAGGCCCTTCGTCCCTTTTTCAAGGACGAAGCCGCGGATCGCACCGCCATGTTCTTCCGATTTAGCCCACACGACGAACACATCGGCGATCGGCGAATTGGTGATCCACATCTTCGACCCGGATATGCGGTAGCCGCCGGCGGTCTTGGTCGCCTTCGTCCGCATCCCGCCAGGGTCGGAGCCGGCGTCGGGCTCGGTCAGGCCAAAGCAGCCGACCAGCTCGCCCGAGGCCAGGCCGGGAAGATATTTGCGGCGCTGGTCGTCCGAGCCATAGGCGTTGATTGGGTGCATCACGAGCGAGCTTTGCACCGACATTGCCGATCGATAGCCCGAGTCCACCCGTTCGACCGCCCGACCGATCAATCCGTAGCTGACGTACCCTAAACCGGCACCGCCAAATTCTTCCGGAATGGTCGCGCCGAGGAGGCCGAGCTGGCCCATCTCGCGCATGATCTCGCGGTCGAAATTCTCGTCGAGATAGGCCTCGGTGACCCGCGGCTGGAGCCTCTCCTGAGCGTACCCCTCGGCGGTATCGCGGACCAGCCGCTCCTCTTCCGTCAGCTGATGGTCGAGGTCGAACGGATCGGCCCAGTCGAACGGCAGGATGGTGGGTTCGCCCACGGCGTCGTGCTCCGCGATATCGGTTAAAAATCGTCTGCTCCTTAGCGCTAGGCCAGGAGTCGCGCCAGCCCGGTCAGTCGAACGCCTGCTTGACCGTCAGTCCGAAGCTCCGGTGGTTGTTGCGGTCCCGGAATTCGCGCGCGCCCGGCTGGTCGACCGACCGATTGGGAAAGAAGTAGATGCGCTCACGCTGGCCGTGGGTCGACAGAAGGTTGTGGACGTCGAAAGTGACCGTGGTCCTCGTCGACGGTCGATATTCGACGAAGGCCGTCGCGAATGGTCCGCCGTTAAAGATCGAATCGAGCTCGGCGATGCGGAAGAAAGTGATCTTCGAATTGTCACTGACCGTCAGCCCGTAGGCGAATTTGGCGAGGTCCTGACGATATTCCGCCTGCCATTGCCATTTGGGAAGAGAGTCGCTGAACATGCGCGAGCGGCCGCTGAGCGGATCTTTGACGCTGCGGTCGCGCACCGTGCCGGTCAGCTTGAGCCGCGCGCCCTTGAGCCCCAGGCGGGCCAGCGGCGCGTCGATCGTCGCTGCGGCGAATTTGGCGGTGCCGCTGCCAATGTTGCCGGGCGCGTCGAAGCCGTCTTCGGTCAGGATCCGGTCCTGCAGTAGGCTGACCTTGTCATAGCCCAGTTCGACCTTGGCGAGGCCGTCGCCGAGGATTGGATGCTCGATCGTCGCCCGCGCTTCCCACGCGCGCTGGGGCAGTAGCTCGGCATTGCCACCGTTGACCCGATCGTTGGCCAATTCGGCGACGCTGATGAAGTCGTAGAAATTAAGCTGCGCGACTGTCCGCTTGGCCGACAGTTGGATGTGCCAGCCGCCGCCCGGTTTCCAGTCGAGCGACAGGCTCGGCTTGAGGAAGGCGAGGGACCGTTTCGCCTCGGTGTCGCCGCTGACGGTCAGGCGCGACCGCTCATAGGTCAGGCGGGCGTCGGCGCGCAGCTTGGCAGACAGGTTCCGCCCGGCGTTGACATAGATTTCGCCGCGCTTCTCGCTGACGACAGCATTGTCGATCGGCAAGTCGATCCGGGTGCGCCCGCCGCCGTCCCCGATGACGAACAAGTCGACTTGGCTATCGAGCTTATTGAACGCGATCTCGCCACCGGTCTCGACACTGAAGCCGGCCAGGTTGGAGCGCGACCACACCAGCCGGCCGATGGTCTCGCCGTAACTCGACACGTCGCTTTGGGCGAAGCCGCCCAGGACGTCGTCGCCGATGATATTGAGCGCGCCGTCCTGGTTGTCGCGGTGGCGCCGGGTGGCGAGGCCGACCAGCTTGATCGCGCCGCCCGCGAGCGGCCGGGTGACGTCACCGCCGATTTCGAACGAACGGTTCTTGTAAAGCTGATCGAGCGTGTCGTCGCGTTCAGGACGGGCGACCGGCACGACATGATTGTCCTGGTGAAACTTCAAGCGGCCGGTCGAGTAGCGGACGTTTGCGCGGATCGCCCGGTCGGGTCCATTCTGCAATGCCCAGTTGGCCGAAGCGTAAGGAAAGAACTCCTCATAATCATTGGCCTTGCGCCGAAACTCGAAGGGCTCATGCGACGGCAGGAAAATCAGCGAGTCGGTGCCCTCATCGTTACGCCGAACGTGGTTGCTACCGGCCGACAGGTTTAAGGTCGACTTGCCGCGCTTGATGAAGGCCGAGGCGCTGACGTCGGGGTCGATGAGGCCAGTGAAGAGCCGCTTGGCGGACAAGGTAACGTTGCCGTCGATCCCCGTTTCGTCGGACAGGATCACGTTCAGCACCTGCGCCTTGCCCGAATAATCGGCTCCGTAGAGATCGCCTGGGCCGACCTCGACGCGGATCACACGCTTCGCCGGGATGCGGGCGAGAATCGTTTGGAGGGTGTCGGATTTGGATGACGGCCGCGATCCGCTAATCACGACATTACCCGCCGCCCCGGCGAATCCGCGCACATCGCCATTGCCGAGATCGAGCTGGAAGCCGGGAATGCGCTGGGCGATATCGAGCGCGCTGGTCGGAGCGTAGGTAGCGAAATAGGCCGCCGGATAGACGGTCGCGCGGCCCTGAACGATGGATGTCGGGGCAGAGGCCGGCTCGGCAAGCTGAGCAATCGCCGGAGACGCCGACAGGGCGAAGGTGCTGATGCACGCGGCAAATGAAATGATATGCATCGAAGCTCCTCTTTGTTTGGGGGCCGATGCAGGGCGCCGTGACGAATGGCGAGTGGCGTTCGACCAGCCGACGAACGGATCGACCCTGGGGCGGGATAAGAGAACGGTGGACCGATCGCGCGGGAGATAGATGTATGGGTGGCTTGCAGATTGTAGTTGACCGCCAGTTGCCGCACAGGGCCCCGATGCTTGGATTCTTTTTCGACAACGACGACACAGATTTTGTGTGCAAGATAGGCGAGGCGCCCTGAAGGTTCAGAGACTCCATTGCATATCTCGCCACCGGAGTTATCCCCGCAGAATGAGAAAGAATTTGTTTTACGGGAAACTAACTACAGCAACACGGATCAAGTGAGCACTTGGGGCGGTCCGTACTTGAACGTTCGCGTAAGGGGCCTCATCATTGAATCGGCCTGAGGCAGCCCACCCAAGGGTAAAGCGGGGAACATCAAAAGCCAGCCGGGCCTTTCTCGGGGTGGACGTGCTTCGCTTCTTGGCCGCGCTTTCGGTTGTCTTATTCCACCTTTCCTTCGCAAGCTGGATTGAGCCTACGGCCAATGTCTCGACTGAATTTTCCGAACAAATAGTAGCGATCGGCAGCCCATTTCGATGGGGCTGGACCGGGGTTCAGACTTTCTTCGTAATAAGTGGCTTCGTAATTGCCTTTTCTGCAAGCGGTCTCCGACCAGCCACATTTATTCGGAATCGGTTTCTCCGGCTCTATCCAGCCGTGTGGATCTGCGCAACGATTACACTGTTGGTTGCCGACTGGGCCGATAACAATCCTCTTGGCCCCTACTTTCGCTCACTTATCCTGTGGCCATTGCCGACTTGGATTAGCGGCGTTTACTGGACTCTGGCTGTTGAAATGGCATTCTATGCCGTTGTTGCTGCCGCGATTCACCTGAAGATCAGAATCGTAACCGTAGGCATTGCGCTGGGTTTGTGGAGTTCAATTTATTGGGCTTTCAGATGCCTAGACTATATTAGCGGCGGCCACCTTGAGGCTCTATTCGACTTGCCTCAGAGTCCGCTGGGCATGATTACGCTCCTCTCTTCAGGGTGCCACTTCGCACTGGGAGTTCTGATCTGTTCCTCACTGCAAGCGCCCCCTTCGCGCCGGATACGGGCCCTCATTTCGGCCATTGCCTTCACGGCTGCAATTGAGGTTGCGGCGACCGCTAAGCAATACATCGACGTACAGGGCGGCGATTATCGTGACATCTGGCAACCAATGGTGATCTGGGGCACCTCAATGGCTGCGTTCCTGTGTTCGGTAGTTTTCAACGGCAAAGTCTGGGGGGTGTTAGGAGGACGAGCCAAACTGATTAGAAACTTGGGACTAATCACATATCCTTTGTACCTTGTTCACCACGAACTCGGTGTTAGGGTCATGGAGATTTCGAGCGTTTTCGCACCCGCGCTATCCCTATTGTTCGGCGTGTTCGTTGTTATCGGGGTGGCTTGGATTGCGATGGTGGCGGAGGGCAATCTGCGGAGGTCATTGGACGCGTATCTGCCAGGGTCGATGCCGTCTAGGGATCAGGCCGTCACGAACCGTCGCGCGAAGCCGTGACAGCAAAATATTGTGAGAGTCTAGTAAGCCCACACCTAATCGAAATCATCGGGCCGCCTGAAGGACAGTTAGGTCGTTATATTCACGCCAATGTCACCATGGAATTCTTCCTAGCCGCTCGGATGGAAGAAGCCGAACTAGATGATTCCTGAAAAAGGCTATTCCTAGCGCGCGGCGATTCGAGGAGCCTTTGTGATAAAATTTCGTAGCAAATAGGAAAGTCGGTTAGTTCTAATGAACATGGCGGAGAGGGTGGGATTCGAACCCACGGTAGGCTTGCACCCACGGCGGTTTTCAAGACCGCTGCCTTAAACCACTCGGCCACCTCTCCTTCAGCTTCGCCGAATTATGCGACGACGATGGGCTGTGCAAGGCGCGGGATGAATGCGATGGGCGGGGCCCATCGGGACGGCTAGCGTCGTGGCATGTGAGTGGAGCGTAAGAATGAGGGCGAGGCGGATGATTGCGGTGTGGGCATTGGGTGCAAGCGCGGCCGCGTTCGCCCAGTCCGATCCACTGGCGCCGCTGTCCGATGTGCCGCGGCCGGCGACGATCTCGATCGTCCAAGCCACCCCCTATCGGCCGTCCCTTGCGCCGAGCACCAGCCTGACCGGGTTCGCCGCCTACAAACAAACGCTGATCGGCCGGGCGCGGTTGGCGGGGGTGCGTGACGCGACGATTCAGGCGGTAATTCCCTTCCTGTCCTTGAGCAGCCGCGTCATCACGCTCGACCGCGGCCAACCGGGCGGAGTTAACAACCCCAACAGCGTACCGCCGTTCGCGCCCTATCGCCGTGCGCATGTGACCAGCTCGCTGATTGGGCGCGGCCAGGCGCGCTATGCGGCCTACGCCGGGCAACTGGCGGCGATCGAGCGGCGTTTCGGGGTCGAGCCGCAGGTGCTGATTGCAATTTATGGCCATGAGACCAGCTACGGCACGGTCACCGGCTCGTTCGACCTGCTAACCGCGCTGGCGACGCTCGCTTATGAGGGCCGGCGGCGCGAGCTGTTCGAGAGTGAGTTCATCGCTGCGCTCAAGCTTCTCGACCGCGGCACGCCGCGCTATCGACTGAAGGGCAGCTGGGCGGGCGCAACCGGCTATCCGCAGTTCATGCCCTCGGCAGTGCTGCGACTGGCGACCGACGGCGATGGCGACGGCAGCGCCAATATCTGGGGCAACGAGGCCGACGGGCTGGCCTCGATCGCCGCCTATCTGCGCGATGCCGGGTGGAAACCCAACGTCCATTGGGGGATTCCGGTGCAGGTGCCGGCGACCCTCAATCGCACCGCAATCGTCAGCCGGCTGGTCGCGCCGCGCTGCGCCCCGGTCTACAAGCGGCACAGCCAGTGGAAGACGATGCGCGAATGGCGTGCGCTCGGGGTCCAGCCGCTTGGGCGCACCTTGGCTGAAAACGAGATGGCGACACTGATCGAGCCCGACGGTCCCTATGCCACCGCCTATCTGCTGACCATCAACTACCGGGCAATTCTCGACTATAATTGCTCGAACTTCTACGCGCTTTCGGTTGGCTTGCTGGCGGATGCGATAGCGCGACGTTGAAGCCCCTCGCGCTCTACCATCGCAACCGATAGACAGGCCACTGATTCACCCGATTGCCTGGAGCCCGCCTTTCCCATGATCCGCGCCACCCTGACCCTGACCGCCGCCTCGCTGCTCCTCGCCTCGGCCGCGCCCGCCAAGGCGCCGCCATTCGGTACGCCGGCGCCGATCGCTTATCTGATCGACCTGTCGTCGGGCGCCGTGTTGCTGACCAAGGACGCCGACAAACGAATGCCGCCGGCGTCGATGGCCAAGATGATGACCACCGAAGTCGCGTTCGAGCTGATCGACAAGGGCCAATTGCCGTTGAACAAAAGCTGCACGGTGCGGCCGGAGACGTGGCAGAAGTGGCATGGACCACAGGCAGGATCGACCATGTTTCTGTCGGTCAACGAGCAGGTCAGCGTCGAAAATTTGCTCCACGGCATCGTCACCTTGTCGGGCAACGACGCCTCGGTGGTGCTCGCCGAATGCATCGCCGGAACCGAGGAAGCGTTTGCGGCGCAGATGAACGAGCTCGCTAAAAAGCTCGGCCTCGCCAACAGCAATTTCGGCAATTCGAATGGCTGGCCTGATGAGGGGCGGACCTACGTCACCGCGCGTGACCTGGCGGCGCTGGCGCGGGCCTCGATCGAGCGCCATCCTAAGCTTTACAAGCAGTTCTACGGGCAGCCAAGCTTCACCTGGGGCAAGACGCTCGGCTCGGGCGCCGACATTACGCAAGCCAACCGCAACCCCATCCTCGGCAAGATCGCGGGGGCGGACGGGCTGAAGACTGGGCATACCGACGAAGCAGGCTATGGCTTCACCGGATCGGCCGAGCAAAACGGTCGGCGGCTGGTAATGGTCGTCGCCGGCCTGTCGAGCTTCAATCAGCGCATCGAGGAATCGGTGCGAATGATGAACTGGGGCTTCAATGCCTGGCAAGCCAAGCCATTGTTCAAGGCCGGCGCGCAGGTCGGGACGGCCAAGGTTCAGCTAGGAAGCGATTCCGAGGTCGCGTTGCTCGCGCCGCGCGATCTGGCGGTGACCATCCCGGCTGGCCTTGGCAGCAAGACTTCGATGAAGATTCGTTATTCGGGTCCGATCAAGGCGCCGTTCGCCAAGGGCGCGCATGTCGCCGACCTGATCGTCAATAGTCCCGACACCGGCGAGCAGGTGATGCCGCTGGTCGCCGCCGAGGAGGTGAGCGAAGCTGGGTTCTTCACCCGCGCCTGGCTCGGTTTTAAGCAACTCTTCGGCATGGCCTGACCGCATAGTGGGTCGCGGACGATTCATCAGCCTTGAAGGCGGGGAGGGGGTCGGCAAATCAACCCAGATCGCCGCCTTGGCCGAAGCGCTCGAGGGGCGCGGCGTAAGGGTCGTCATCACCCGTGAACCAGGCGGGAGCCCCGGCGCCGAAGCGGTTCGCCGGCTGCTACTCGAAGGCGAGGAAACGCGCTGGAATTCCCGCGCCGAAGCCCTGCTGTTCGCCGCCGCGCGCGCCGACCACATAGAGAAGACGATCCAACCGGCGATCGAACGCGGCGAATGGGTGTTGAGCGACCGATTCGTTGATTCAAGTCTCGCCTACCAAGGCGAAGCGGGCGGCCTTGGCATCGAAGCGGTGCGCGATCTGCACCGCTTCGGCAGCCTCGATTTTCTTCCCGACCGGACACTAGTGCTGACTCTCGACGAAGCCGAAGGAGCGGCGCGAGCTCGCGTCCGCGATGGCCATGGCGGCGACCGCATCGGCTCGCGCCCGCCATCTTATCATGCGGCGGTCGACGCGGGTTTCCGGACTGTGGCGGCGAGCGAGCCGGACCGGGTCAGGCTGGTCGACGCCAGCGGCCCCGCGGCGACGGTCACCGCGCGGCTGCTCTATGCGCTCGGCGACTTGTTGCCATGATCGAGGGACAGGAACGTGCGGTCGAGCGGTTCACCAGCGCGTGGGACTCCCGCCGGTTGCACCACGCCTGGCTGCTCGCCGGGCCGCGCGGGGTGGGCAAGGCAAGTGTCGCCCGGCTTGCGGCCATGCGCGTGCTGGCCGAAGCGGCGGGGCCGACGATCGAACTGCCTGGCCTTGAAACTCCCCCCGATCATCCAGTGGCGAAGCTGTTGGCCGCGGGCAGTCATCCCGACTTTCGCTGGCTCGAACGACTCGAGCGGCCGACCGGAGGGCTGGCGCGCAACATCAGCGTCGACCAGGTGCGTTCGCTCGGCGACTTGTTCTCGGTCACACCGTCGCTCAGCCCGTGGAGGGTGGTGGTGATCGACGCTGCCGACGATCTCGAAGCTTCGGCGGCCAATGCACTGCTTAAAATGCTCGAAGAACCGCCTGCCAATTCACTGTTCTTCCTTGTCAGCCATGCGCCGGGGCGGCTGTTGCCGACAATCCGCTCACGCTGCCGCCGGCTGGACTTCGCGCGGATCGGCGATGACGCCATGACGTCATTGCTGAGCCGTTCGCTAGCCAGGGAAAATTCGAGCGAAATCGAGAAAGTGGTGACCGCTGCCAACGGCTCAATTGGCCGCGCGCTGGCGATCGCCGAGCTCGACCTGGCACCGCTCGAAGCCGAAGCACGGGCAATTTTGCGCGAGGGCGACGCCGACAACGGCCGACGATCGAAGCTGGCCAGCGCGCTGGCCCCCAAGGGAGCGGCGGAACGCTATGCGGCTTTTCTTCAGCTGGTCCCCGGCCTCGTCGCGCGCGAAGCGATCGCGATGAGCGGGGAGGCGAGGGGGCGCGCTATCGACGCCTATGTTCAGGTACGGGAGACCGTCGCGCTAGCGCCTCGGCTCTCGCTCGATCCCGCGGCGACGGTGTTCCAACTGGGAACGATCCTCGCCTCGGTCGCCTTGAAGCGCTAGGGCGCTGCCGCTAGGGGCTGAGCCATGGCCGAGCCCTATTATATCACCACCGCGATCAGCTATCCGAACGGCAAGCCGCATATCGGCCATGCCTATGAAGCGATCGCCGCGGACGCCATGGCGCGTTTTCGTCGCGCGCAAGGTCGCAACGTGCGCTTCACCACCGGGACCGACGAGCATGGCCTGAAAATGATTCAGACGGCACGGGGGGAGGGTCGCGATACGCTCGACTTCGCAACAGAAATGTCGTCTTATTTCAAAAATATGTGCGCGATCTTGAATATATCATATGATTGTTTCATGCGCACGAGTGATGCTGCCCATCATGAATCTAGCATCGCGCTGTGGAAGGCGATGGAGGCGTCGGACGATCTGTATCTCGATCGCTACGAAGGCTGGTATTCGGTCCGCGATGAAGCCTTTTACGAGGAAAGCGAGCTAGTCGGCGGGAAGGGGGGCGAGAAGCTCTCTCCGCAGGGCACCCCGGTCGAATGGACGGCTGAGGAAACCTGGTTCTTCCGCCTGTCGAAATATCAGGACGCCTTGCTCGCCCTCTACCGTGACCAGCCTAACTTCATTCGCCCCGAAAGCCGCCGCAACGAGGTGACCCGCTTCGTCGAGGGCGGACTAAAGGACCTCAGCGTCTCACGCACCAGCTTCGATTGGGGCGTGCCGGTGCCCGGATCGCCAGGGCATGTCATGTATGTCTGGGTCGATGCGCTCAACGCTTACATGACTGCGGTCGGATATCCCGACACCAGCGGCGACTATGCGCGATATTGGCCGGCCGACGTTCACCTGATCGGCAAGGATATCGTGCGGTTTCACGCGGTATATTGGCCGGCTTTCCTGATGTCGGCCGGGTTACCATTGCCAAAGCAAGTGTTCGGCCATGGCTTCATCCTCGCCAAGGGTGGCGAGAAAATGTCGAAATCCCTCGGCAATGCCGTCGACCCGATGGACATGGCCGACCGCTACGGGGTCGACGCGCTGCGCTATTTCCTGCTGCGCGAAGTGAGCTTCGGCCAGGACGGCAGCTACAGCCACGAAGCGATCGTCAACCGCGTCAACAGCGAGCTAGCCAACAGCTTCGGCAACCTCGTCCAGCGCAGCCTGTCGATGATTTTCAAGAATTTGGACGGCATTCTTCCTGCGGCCGGTGACGCTCAAGACGACCAAGACTTGCTCGCCGCGGTTAAGAAAGGCTGCGAAGATCTGGCGACAGAGTTCGATCGCTTCGCCTTTTCCCAAGGGCTTGAGGCGTGGATGGGCGCGGTGTTCGCCTGCAACGCCTATGTCGACGCCCAGGCGCCATGGACCCTCAAGAAAAGCGACCCCCAGCGGATGGCGGCGGTGCTCGGTACGCTGGTTGCTGCGGTGCGCGCGCTGGCCAAGGCAGTGGAGCCGGTCATTCCCAAATCGGCCGAAGCGCTGATCGCTTTGATCGACGCCGCCAAGGACGGATCACCAATCGCACAGCCCATACCCATCTTCCCGCGGCTTGAGGTGGGTGAGGAGGAGGCCGCGTGACCCTGATCGACAGCCACTGCCACCTCAATTACGCCGGCCTCGCCGAGCGGCAGGAGGAAGTGCTGGCGACCGCCCGGGGGCGCGGAGTGCGTGGCTTTCTCAACATATCGACCCGGCAAAGCGAGTGGGACGAGGTGGTCGGCGCGGCCGAGCGTCACGCCGACGTCTGGGCGAGCATCGGCGTTCACCCGCACGAGGCCGACGCCCATCCTGATCTTGGCGCGGCAGCGCTAGTCCAGGCGGCGCAGCACCCGAGGGTGATTGCGATCGGCGAGTGCGGGCTCGATTATTATTACGACAAGTCCGACCGCGCCGCACAGCGCGAGCGGTTCGCCGCGCATATCGAGGCGGCGCGCGAGACGGGCCTGCCGCTGGTCGTCCACACCCGGGTCGCCGAAGAGGACACTGCCGAAATTCTGATGCGAGAAACGGGCATGGGCAGCGTCACCGGCGTTTTGCACTGTTTCACCGGCAGCGCCGAGCTGGCCCGCACGGCGCTCGATCTCGGTTTCTACATTTCTCTGTCGGGCATCGTGACCTTTAAGAACGCCAAGGACTTGCAGGAGGTGGCTAAGACCATCCCATACGACCGGCTGCTGGTCGAGACCGACTCGCCCTTCCTCGCGCCCGTGCCGCATCGCGGCAAGCCGTGCGAGCCGGCTTTCGTCGCCGACACCGCCGCTTTCCTCGCCGATTTGCGCGGCGAGCCGCTCGACGAGCTTGCCGCGGCAACCACCGACAACTTCTTCAAACTGTTCGGAAAAGCGGCGGCGTGAGGCTGCGGATTCTCGGTTGCGGGACATCGTCCGGGGTGCCTCGGATCGGCAATGACTGGGGCGATTGCGACCCTGAGGAGCCGAGCAACCGGCGTACACGCTCCTCGATTTTGATCGAGAGCGATAACCAGCGGCTGCTGGTCGACTGCGGCCCCGACTTGCGCGAGCAACTCCTCGCTGCTGGCACGGCTGACCTTGATGGCGTGATCGTCACGCATGACCATGCCGACCGTTGCCATGGCATCGACGATTTGCGGCAGGTCGCGCACCATAACAGCCGGCCGGTGCGGCTGCTGGCGCGCGCGGACACGCTCGATCGCCTTCGCAGGCGCTTCGACTATGCCTTTGCGGGGACGCCGCTTTATCCAGCGGTGCTTGATCCGGTGGCGATCGAAGGCGAATTGCCCCTGGGTGCGGCACGGCTGAGCTTCGTCGATCAGCCGCATGGCGGGATTACCTCGCTCGGCATTCGCGTCGACGAGGGCGACCGCTCGGCGGGTTATGCCATCGATTTCCACGAGCTGACGCCCGACATGGCAAGCTTGTACGAAGGCGTCGGGCTGTGGATTTGCGACTGCCTGCGCCGCAAGCCACACCCGACCCATGCGCATCTCGATTCCGTGCTCGGTTGGGCGCGCGACTTGAACGTCGGGCAATTGCTGTTGACCCATCTCGACAAGAGCATGGATTATGCCACGTTGGCGGCCGAGCTTCCCGACTGGGCCGCGCCGGCTTACGATGGGCAGGAGATCGACCTGTGAGCAACGACGTGATGCTCGGCAGCCTCTACATATTGATGGCTCTGATGTTGGTTGTCGGCTCGCTCATCGTTCGCCGCGAACCGTTCGCTAAAATGGCGACGATGGCGCTCGCCTGGATTGCGATCTTCGGTGCCGGCTTCGTGCTGTTCACCTTCCGCGACGATTTGGGCTACGTCGCCAAGCGGTTGAAGGCCGAAGCGACCGGGGTGCCGGTCGTCGAGGGACGCGAGCTGCGCATCCCGATGGCCATCGACGGCCATTTCTGGGTCGAGGGACGACTCAACGGGGTTGGGGTCAAGTTCCTAGTCGACAGCGGCGCTACCATGACCACCATTAGCCGTCCGGCCGCCGAAGCCGCCAGGGTCGCGATTGGCGCCAACCGCGACCAGGTCGTGCAAACCGGCAATGGACTGGTCCGCGTCGCCAGCGGCCGCGCATCAAGCCTCGTCATCGGATCGATCGAACGGCGCGATCTCGGACTGCACATTGCCGACGACGAGGATTTTAACGTGCTTGGGATGAACTACTTATCGTCCCTGGACCGATGGAGCGTCGAGGGGCGCTGGCTGATCCTGAAAGGATGAAAAACGGTCCGCATTGCCTTTCATTTTACATAATACTTATTATCATACTTATTGAACTGAGGCCCCCGGCCATGAAATCCGCCATTTTTAGCACTCAGGACTATCCATGAGCCTCGACCGCCTCGTCGCCATCATGAAACGGCTCCGCGACCCGATTGACGGGTGCGAATGGGATAGCGTGCAGATTTTCGCGACGATCGCGCCCTACACGATCGAGGAAGCCTATGAGGTCGCTGATGCGATCGAGCGTGACGACATGGAAGCGCTCGCCGACGAGCTCGGCGATTTACAACTCCAGGTCGTGTTTCATACGTGCATGGCCGAGGAAGCAGGCCATTTCACCCTGGCCGATGTGCTGCAGAGGATTTCTGACAAGCTTGAGCGCCGCCATCCGCACATTTTCGGCGATGCCGCCGAAGGCGGCCATCATTTGTGGGAGCAGATCAAAGCCGAGGAACGCGCCGCCTGCCCCGACAAAAGCGCGCTCGCCGGCGTCGCCATGGCGCTCCCTGCCCTCGAACGCGCCGCCAAGTTACAGAAACGCGCTGCGCGGACCGGATTCGACTGGCCCGATATCGATGGCCCCAAGGCCAAGATACTCGAGGAACTCGAGGAGATCTCCGAAGCGTCGCCCGAGGAGTTGGAGGACGAGGTCGGTGACCTGCTGTTCGCTGCGGTCAACTTCGCACGACATCTCAAGATCGATCCCGAAGAGGCACTGCGTAAGGCCAATCGCAAGTTCGAGCGGCGCTTCCGGGTGATCGAATCGGCACCCGGCTTCGAGACCATGAACCTAGATGAAAAAGAAGCGCTATGGGCTGCCGCTAAAGCCGCTGGTAGCGCGCCCAATTCTCCGGGCTGAGCTTGACCGCGAGGTGTAACTGTTCGCCCTCTGAACGCTGGTCGAGCACATTGCCGCGCGCATGAAGCCATGCCAACCGCAACCCGTCACCGGCATCGAGCCGTAGGTGATGCGCAACACCGCCCGAGTGTAGAAAGAGGCTTACCGCCTCGCGCAGCGTGTCGACCCCCTCCCCGGTCAATGCTGAGACCGCGACCACCTCGTTGCGCCGTCCCGCTTCACCGACCAGCTCGGCGCGCTCGTCACCGCCCAGCAGGTCGAGCTTGTTCCACACCTCCATCCGCGGCGGCGAGCCGTCTTCGTCGAGTCCGAGCGAGGCGAGCACCGTCTCGACATCGGCAGCCTGCGCCGCGCTGTCGGGATGGGCGATGTCGCGGACGTGAAGGATGAGGTCGGCCGACGACACTTCCTCCAAGGTAGCGCGGAAGGCGGCAACCAGTTCGGTTGGCAGGTCGGACACGAAGCCGACCGTGTCGGACAGGATCGCTTTGTCGAAGCCGGGGATTTTGACCTGTCGCATGGTTGGGTCGAGCGTCGCGAACAGCAAGTCCTGAGCGATCACCGATGCTTGGGTCATGCGATTGAAAAGCGTCGATTTTCCGGCGTTGGTGTATCCGACGAGGGCGATTACGGGCCACGGCGCCTTCTGCCGGCGGTCGCGGTGGAGGCCGCGGGTGCGCTTGACCTGCTCGAGCTCCTTGCGGATGCGCGCCATGCGGTCGCGGATCAGCCGCCGATCCGCCTCGATCTGGGTTTCGCCTGGACCGCCCAGAAAGCCAAAGCCGCCGCGTTGCCGCTCAAGGTGCGTCCAGCTGCGTACCAGCCGCCCAGCCTGATAATCGAGGTGAGCCAACTCGACCTGTAGCCGTCCCTCGGCGGTGGCGGCGCGCTCGCCGAAAATCTCGAGGATAAGGCCGGTGCGGTCGATGACCTTGCATTTGGTCATCTCCTCGAGGTTTTTTTGCTGCACCGGGCTCAACGCGGCATCAACGATCAGCAGGCTCGCCTTTTCCTCCTCGGCCAGCGCGGCAATCTCGTCGATCTGCCCCTTGCCAAGCAAGCTGGCAGGCCGGGCCTGACGCAGCCGGTAGCTGTGCCGCGCGACCACGTCGATGCCGATCGCCATGGCGAGGCCGGCAGCCTCCTCGATGCGCGCGTCGAGCGAACGCAGGTTGCCTAGTCCCGCGCGATCCGGAACGACCAGCAGCGCCCGCTCGCCTCGCGAGACGCCGCCGTCCTCACTGCGGTTGAAGACGCTCAGTCGCCGTCTCCCGCCGGCTCGCTAAGGTCAAGCGGGTGGCCCGGTTGCAGCGTCGAAATGGCATGCTTGTAGACCAGCTGGACCTGTCCGCCGCGCTCCAGCAGCAACGAGAATTGGTCATGCCCCGCGACCGCGCCCTGCAACATAACACCGTTGACCAAGAAGATGGTCATCGCCTCCCGTTCGCGCGCCGCTGCCTGGAGGAACAGATCTTGAAGCGGCGGTCGCTTGCCATTGCCTCCCTCCGGCAGGGCAAGGTCGCTCGGCGCAATGGCTGGCATGACGGTCGAGATCGCGTGTTTGTAGACGAGCAGTGAATTGCCGTCGCGACGCAACAGGAGCGAAAAAGGGTCAAACCAGGTAATGATTCCCTGCAGCTTGACGCCTTTCATCAGGAACACCGTGGTCGGGGACTTCGTGCGCCGAATATTGTTGAGGAATTGATCCTGTAGACTCAAGCCTTTGTCGGGCATTATTTAAATTATTCCTCGTCTTTTTTGTCGCCCAGCCCCAGTGCCTTCAGTTTGCGATGCAGCGCCGAGCGTTCCATGCCGATGAACGAGGCGGTGCGCGAGATGTTGCCGGAAAAGCGGCGAATTTGTATTTTGAGATATTCGCGCTCGAAGCTTTCACGCGCCTCGCGCAGCGGCGAGCCCATGATCGCCATCGATGCTCCGCCAAGTCCGGTCGTTCCCTGGTTGTCGATGATTTCTCCCGGCAACAGGTCGACCTCGATGCATCCTACCCGATCGCCCGGGGTCAGGATCAAGGTCCGCTCGATGATATTCCTCAGCTGGCGCACGTTGCCCGGCCAGTCGTGCGCTTGCAACGCGGCCATCGCGTCTTTCGACATTTCGGGCGTGCGGATCCGTCGCTCGGCGGCGAAGCGCGCCAGGAAATGGGCTACCAGTTCGGGAATATCCTCGCGCCGCTCCCGCAGTGGCGGAATGCGCACCGGCACGACATTGAGGCGATAGTAAAGGTCTTCGCGAAAACGCCCCGCGGCAATCTCTTCGCCCAGGTTGCGCGAAGTGGCAGACAGCACTCGTACATCGACCTTGACCGGGCGCTGCCCGCCGACGCGGTTGTAGCTCTGGTCGGTCAACACGCGGAGTATTTTGGCCTGCGTGGTGATTGGCATGTCGGCGATTTCGTCGAGGAACAAGGTGCCGCCATGCGCCTGTTCGAGCAGGCCAGGGCGTGACACGCCGTCGAGTTCGCTGCCGAACAATTCTTCCTCGACCCGTTCCGGGCTCATCATCGCCGCCGAGACGACGATGAACGGGGCGGCGGCGCGGGGGCTCCAGTTGTGGATCATCCGCCCGGCAATTTCCTTGCCGACACCAGCTGGGCCAGTGACCATCACCCGGCTGCCGGTTGGTGCGACTCGCTTGAGTGTCGCGCGGACTGTGTTGATCGCAACCGAGCTGCCGTCGAGCTGATCGTCGGGTCCAACCTGCTGGCGCAGTGTGGCATTTTCGCGCTTCAGCCGATCGGTCTCCGTCGCGCGGGCGACGAGGTGGAGCAGCTTGTCGGCCTTGAAGGGCTTTTCGATGAAATCGACCGCGCCCTCGCGGATCGCCGCGACCGCGGTATCGAGATTGCCGTGGCCGGAAATCATAATCACCGGCAGCGTCGCGTCACGCCGCTTGACCTCTTCCAGCAATTGCAATCCGTCGAGCTTCGAGCCCTGCAGCCAGACGTCGAGCAGGACCAGACTCGGCCGCCGGTCCTCGATCGCGTTCAGCGCCCCGCTGCTGTCGCCGGCGGTGCGCACGGCATATCCTTCGTCCTCGAGCACGCCCGACACGAGGTCGCGAATGTCGGCTTCGTCGTCGACCACCAGCACTTCGAGAGCCATCAGACCGGATCCTCCTCGTCAAATTCATCGCCATCCGGACGACTCGGGTCGCCGGCGGGCTGTTCACTTTCCAGCTCAGCCAGGCGGCGGGTATCGAAGGCCATCCGCACCCGGGTTCCCCCACCGTCGCGGTCCAGAAAGGCGATTTCGCCAAAATGTTCCTCAACGATCTTCTTGACGATCGCCAGGCCGAGCCCGGTGCCGCGGATGCGGGTCGTCATATAGGGCTCGGTCAGCCGCTCGCGATCCTCGGGCAGGCCGACGCCCGTATCGGTCAGTTCGATCACCAGCAGGTCGCCATCGTGCCGTAAGCTCAGGTCGATGCGATCTCCGTCGGGGCTCTGCTCGCCGCGGTTGCGCCGTGCCTCGATTGCCTCGACCGCATTCTTGACAATGTTGGTCAGCGCCTGGCCGAGCTGGCGCCGGTCGCAGACGAGGCGGATCGCGCCGCCTGGCGGATCGAGCATGAAGCCGATGCCGGGATGCGCCACTTCGTGCAGGAACAGCGCGGCGCGGGCGACATCGTGGATATTCTCGGAGCGAAACACCGGCTTGGGCATCCGCGCAAAGCTGGAGAATTCGTCGACCATGCGCCGCAGATCGCCGACCTGACGGACGATGGTTTCGGTCAGGCGAGCAAAGGTTTCGGGATCGGTCGTCACCTCCGCGCCATAGCGCCGCTGCAGCCGCTCGGCGGCCAGTTGGATCGGGGTCAGCGGATTCTTGATTTCGTGCGCGATCCGCCGGGCAATGTCCGACCAGGCGGCGCGGCGCTGGTCACTTAGCTGGTCGGTGATGTCGTCGAAGGTCAGCACCGAGCCGTCGGCGTAGCGCATGCGCTTGACCGCCAGCGTGCGTTGTCCCTCCGCCGCCTGGACCAGCACCGTTGCTTCGCGGGCCTCGCCCGCCAAAAATTCATTCAGTTCGCTCGACATCTCGGCAAGATCGCGGTTCTCGATCCCCTCGTCGCCCTGCGCGAGCAGAGTTTCGGCCGAGCGGTTGGTGAGCAGGATCCGCCCCTGGCCGTCGACCGCGATCACCCCCGCAGTCACGCTCGACAGCACCGCCTCAATGAACGCCCGACGAGTGTCGAGCTGAGAATTGGCGGCGATCAAGGCGCCGGTCTGTTCCTGAAGCCGCCCTGTCATCCGGTTGAACGCGGTGCCCAGCGTGGCGATTTCGTCATTGGCGTGGGTAACATCGACCCGCGCGGTGAGATCGCCCTCCTCGACCCGCCCGACCGCCTCGACCATCTCCTCGACCGGCCGCAACAATCGATCGGCGAGCTTCAATGCCGCGAATATCGCCAGCGCGACGATCAGCAGCGAACCTCCCAGCAAGGCGCCGTTGAAGCGCAACTGATTGGTCCGGCTCCGTTCGAGCAAGGCGCGATAGTCGGTAAGAACACCATTGGCGCTTTCGATCTGTTGCCGGAAGTCAGCGCTGACTTGGCGAGCAACGAACAGATAGCTGTTGTTGGCTTTGAGCGGCGTCAGCACCGCGATTCTGCCCGGCGTCAACACCTCTGCGGCTTGGGTCGATCCCTTGAGCTGCCCGATCGCCTGCGCCAGCCGCGATGGGTCGATCAACCCGTCATAGTAATTGACGCCGCGCGCCACCGTGACCTTGCCGGTTTCGGATACGGTGACGACCGCCGCTTCGTTAAGGCTTCGTTGATAGGTCTGATAGGCAAGATATTCGTCGAACCTGGGATTGGCGACCGGATCGCTGCCGAGAAAGCGGTAGAAATCGGCCGACATCGTCACCGCTTCAGCGCCGACCCGATTGACCTCGGTCGTGTAAGTCGACTGGGCCAGCTGTACGGTGTTCTCAAGCATTCCACGCGCACGATCGGAAAACCAGAATTCCAGCCCCGACTGCAAAAGCAGCGAGGCGAAGATGGCAACCAGCACGGTCGGCACCGCAGCGATCGCCGAAAACAGCGCGACCAGTTGGGTATGAATTTGTCCGGTGCCCATGGCCCGTTTGATCGCGCGATCCTTGGCCAGTTTGCGCGACCACAGCACCATCAGAGCAATCGAAGGGATTAGATTGGCAATCAGGAGAAAAGCAATTTGCGGCGGAGAGAGCATCGCACCGGGCGCAGCGTCGCGCCGAAGCACGATGAAGCTGAAACTGACGATCGCAACGAGTGCGAGGGCGCATCCAATCATCGCCCAGTCGAACAGTCGCCCGCTTTCCCGCTCGCGCGCCAGCCAGCTACCTTTAAGCGGTGTGATCAGGTCGGAATCGGCCACGTGCGCATCCATGCGGCTCCAGCCCTAGCACGGTCGCGTTGCATAAAAAACACAGTTGGGCGGTCAAGCCGCCGATTTTGCAAGCCAAGGTGAATAGAAGTCGCGCAGCATCGCAACGACCACCCTTGGATCGTCCTGCGTGTTGACCCGGTTGCGGAACTCCGCCGAGCCGGTCAGTCCCTTGGTGTACCAGCCGATGTGCTTGCGCGCGAGGTTGACCCCGGTTTGCACGCCGTAAAGCGATTGCATGGCGTCATATTGCTCAAGAATGACGTCGAGCTGCTCGTCGAGCGACGGATCGGGCTTGCGACCGCCCGGGCCAAGGTCGGCGATCACCTGCCCAAGCAGCCACGGCTTGCCGTACGCTCCGCGGCCGATCATCACCCCATCGGCGCCAGACTGCGACAGCGCGGTGCGTGCGTCCTCGATGCTGCAGATGTCGCCGTTGACGATCACCGGCAGATTGGTCGCCTGTTTGACCCGGCGGACGAACCCCCAGTCGGCGCTGCCCTTGTACATCTGGTTCCGAGTGCGGCCGTGGACGGTGATCATGCGGACCCCCAGCCCTTCGGCGATCCGCGCCAGTTCGGGCGCGTTCAAGCTGTCGTGGCACCAGCCCATGCGCATCTTGAGCGTCACCGGCAATTTGACAGCCTTGACCGTCGCCTCGATGATCGATGCGGCAAGCTTCAGGTCGCGCATCAGCGCCGAGCCGGCGTCGCCATTGACGACCTTCTTCACCGGGCAACCCATATTGATGTCGATGATCGCCGCGCCGCGCTGCTCGTTGAGTTTGGCCGCCTCCGCCATTTCATACGGCGCGCAGCCGGCGAGCTGCAGCGACACCGGTTCTTCGCTCGGATCCCACGCCGCCTTCTGCAACGACTGTCGAGTCTCGCGGATCATCGCCTGGCTGGCGATCATCTCGCTCACCGTCAGCCCCGCGCCATAGCGTTTGACTACCCGTCGGAACGGCAAGTCGGTAACGCCGGTCATCGGCGCGAGGATCACGCCGGCGTCGATGGTCACCGGACCGACGGAGATGGGCTTCAGCATCGTCATGGGAAGCCGTGCCTTTACAGATGGCGGGCCAAGCGGGCAAGGCGGCGGCCATGCCAAAGACCGGCCAGTCTGTGACCGCCCTCATCGTCGCCGCCGGAAAAGGGTCGCGCATGGGCGGCGCCCTGCCCAAGCAATTTCGCAAGCTGGCCAGCAAGTCGGTGCTCGCCCATGCGGTCGACGCACTGGCGTCACATCCACACATCATTGCGGTCCGCGTCGTGATCGCGGCCGGTTGGGAGGAGCAGGCGCGCGCGGCCCTGGGCTCGCGCGATGTCGGCGACTTCATCGTCGGGGGCGTCGAGCGAACGGACAGCGTTCGCGCCGGACTAGCCGCGATCGACGAGGGCATTGTCTTGGTCCATGACGCCGCCCGCCCCTTCTGCCCCCATGGCGTCGTCGACCGGCTGCTGGCTGCGCTCGACGACACCGACGGAGCGGTTCCAGTCTTGCCGGTCGCCGATACGCTGGCCAAGGGCGGCCGGATTCTCGATGCGATCGTTGACCGGACGTCGTTGCTGCGCGTTCAGACTCCGCAGGCGTTTCAAGTTGAAGACTTGCTGTTCGCCTATCGGGAAGCCGGCGGCGGAGCGCCGACCGATGAGTCGAGCGTCATGGTCAACGCCGGCCTGAAGATCGCCGCAGTCGCGGGGGATGCGATGCTGGAGAAGGTAACCTCGCCCGCCGACTGGCTGCGGGCCGAGCAAATGCTGTCCGCCCGCCTGGTCAGCCGTACCGGCATGGGGTTCGACGTCCATGCGTTCGCCGGCGAAGGGCCGATCATGCTCGGCGGCATCGCCATTCCGCATGAGTGCGGGCTCGCCGGGCACAGCGACGCCGACGTCGTTCTCCACGCGATCACCGACGCATTGCTCGGCGCCGGCGGGTTCGGCGACCTCGGCGAGCATTTCCCGCCTTCCGACCCGCAATGGAAGGGCGCCAGCAGCGACATCTTCCTCGCTCGCGCCGCGGCCCTCATCCGCGACGCGGGGGGGATCATCGATTTCGTCGACTGCACCGTGATCGGCGAGGCTCCCCGCGTCAGTTCCTACCGGGAAGCGATGCGTCGCCGTGTTGCGGACATCCTAGGATTGGCCGAAGGACAGGTCAGCATCAAGGCGACGACCACCGAAAAACTGGGTTTCACCGGCCGCCGCGAAGGGCTCGCGGCGCAGGCTGTCGCGACGATCCGCATGGAGGCATGACGATGGGCGATTATCTGCTCCCCGATGAACTGGTCGCCAAGGCGCGCGAGGTGGTCGAGACCAACATCGCCGCCGGGCGCCGGGTCGCGGTCGCCGAAAGTTGCACCGGCGGATTGGTCAGCGCCGCCATTACCGAGATCGCCGGATCGTCCGAGATGTTCGAGGCGGGCTATGTTACCTACTCGAACAGCTCGAAGATGGCCGAGCTCAAGGTCTGCCTCGACGTCGTCGAAACCTTCGGCGCGGTTAGCATTGCCACCGCCTGGGCGATGGCGCAAGGCGCGCTGGAGGCGTCGCAGGCCGATGTCGCCGTCGCCATAACCGGCATCGCCGGACCTGACGGAGGCACTGTGCAGAAGCCGGTCGGAACGGTCGTCTTTGCCCGCGCTGAGCGGCTCGATGGTCCCGACAAAGTCGTGGCCGACCAGAAATTATTCGACGCCAGCGGCGGGCGCTCCGCCGTGCGGCTTCAGGCGGCGCTTTGCGCGCTCGAGTTGCTGATGCCGTAGAGCGCGGCGGCGCGTTGTTCAAAGGCGCCGGTCATGCGACGAAGCGCCCGGTCGAACATTGCCCCCGCCAGGCTTTCGAAAATGCGCGACCGGAACGCGAAGTCGACCGAGAAACAGACTTTGGTTCCGCCGTCCGGCTCGGGCTCGAAACGCCACTCATTCTTCAAATATTTGAGCGGGCCTTCGATGTAATCGACCACGATATGCGTCGGCCGCTGCTTGGTCACCCGGCTGGTGAACCGCTCCTTGAACGCATTGAAGCCAACGATCAGGTCCGCAATTATTTCGGTGTCGCTCGCCGACCGCACCCGGACCGCCGTCACCCACGGCAGGAACTCGTCGTAGCGTTCGACGTCGGCGACGAGATCGAACAATTGCTCAGGGCTGTAGGGAAGGTGCGTGGTCTCGCTATGGCGGGGCATCTCCTTACCCCATCCGCGCCAGCTGCTCCGCCCGTGCCGCCTGCATTTTCGCGAAGTCGTCGCCGGCGTGATAGCTGGACCGAGTCAGCGGGCTTGCCGCGACCAGCAGGAAGCCCTTGGCTCGGGCGATCGCCGCATAGGCCTTGAACGCATCCGGCGTCACAAACTCCTCGACTGTGGCATGACGCGGAGTCGGTTGGAGATATTGTCCCATGGTCAGGAAATCGATTGCGGCCGAGCGCATGTCATCCATCACCTGGTGAACCTCGCGTCGCTGCTCACCCAGGCCGACCATCACGCCCGACTTGGTAAAGATCGACGGGTCGAGCTTCTTGACCGTCTCAAGCAGCCGGAGCGACGCGTAATAACGCGCGCCGGGGCGGATCGTCGGATAGAGCCTCGGCACGGTTTCGAGGTTGTGGTTGTAGACGTCGGGTCGCGCCGCGACAATCGCCTCGACCGCGGCGTCATGCTTGTTGCGGAAGTCGGGCGTCAGTATCTCTATCGTCGTGTCGGGCGTGGTCCGACGGAGCGCCTCGATAACCTTGACGAACTGGCTCGCCCCGCCGTCGGGCAGGTCATCGCGGTCGACCGAGGTGACGACGATATGTTTGAGGCCCAGCGCGGCGGCGGCATCGGCGGTGTGCTGGGGCTCCAGCGCATCGACCGCGCGCGGCATGCCGGTCTTGACGTTGCAAAAGGCGCAGGCGCGGGTGCACGTATCGCCGAGGATCATCACCGTGGCGTGTTTCTTGGTCCAACATTCGCCGATGTTGGGGCAGGCCGCCTCCTCGCACACGGTCGCAAGGTTGAGCGAGCGCATCAGACGGCGCGTTTCGGCATAGCCCTCGCTGACCGGCGCCTTGACGCGGATCCAGTCGGGCTTGCGTTGCCTTGGCGCGGTCGGTGGCACGGGAAGCGGTGCGTTCATGCTGGGCCAGATAGCGATTGCCGTGCCCGCTTGCCACCCCTCCCCGCCTCGACTAGTCGCCGCCGTGTGAGCGGGAGACGGCAATGATCGGGTTCGACGCGCTGCTGGCCGGCTACCGCCGCTTCCGCGAGAATCGTTACGAAACCGAGCGCTCCCGCTGGCGTCAACTGGCGGAAGGCCAATCGCCCCAGGCAATCATCATCGCCTGCTGCGACAGCCGCGCCGACCCGGCGACCATCTTCGACAGCGATCCCGGCGAGATATTCGTCGTCCGCAACGTTGCCAACCTAGTCCCCCCGTTCGAGGGCGGCGGCGGGCGCCACGGGGTGTCGGCAGCCCTCGAATTTGGGGTTACCCAACTCGGCATCGGGCAGATCGTGGTGATGGGCCATGAACGCTGCGGCGGCATCCACGCGGCGTTGACCGGCCAATTCCATAACGCGCCCGCCGGCGAAGGCGGGTTTGTCGCTCACTGGATGAGCCAAATCGACGAAAGCGCGGCGAGGATTGCAGCGGAGCATGGCACCGATGAGGGGGCGGCACGAATTTTGGAGGAAGTCGCGATCCGCCAGAGCCTGGCCAATCTGCGCACTTTCCCGTTCGTCGCGGAGCGCGAGGCGGCGGGCGCGATGACACTGCTCGGGTGCCATTTCTCAATCCGCGAGGGGCAGCTATACGTTCTCGACGAGGCGGAAAATATCTTCCGCCCCGCCTGAACCTCTACCGCTAACTAACTAGCAGCGCGTGTTATAATCGTAGATCGGGTTGCCGTTCTGATCGACGTAATAGCAATAGCCACGGGTGTCGCGATAATATTGGCGACCCTTGATGACTGCCCCAGCGACACCGCCGAGCACCGCGCCAACGACCGCGCCCGTAATCGGGTTCACGCCCGGCAGGACGGCACCGACCACAGCACCGGCAACGCCGCCGAGCGCCGCGCCGGCCGCCGCGCGCCCGGTTTGCGGGTTGTTGTAGCCATTGTTGCCATAAGGATCGTTATAGCCGTACGGATTGGTCGCGCAGGCCGAAAGTGCCAAGCTGCTGGCCAAGGTCGAAGCGAGAAGTAAGCGTTTCATGGGTAGGTTCCTCTTCGATACACAGGCACAATTGCCCGCCCCTGCAAGAAAGATAGCGTGCAGCCGCCGATTTCGTTCCGTCCCCGTTGCGGTCGAAAGCGGTCAAGCGGAAAGAAAATCCGATGACTGACCGTAACGAATACGCCGACCCCGAGCTGAATATCGCTTTGCTGATCGATGCCGACAATGCCTCGCCCGACCATCTCGATGAGGTGTTGCTGGTACTCGGCGAGCTCGGCACGATCAACGTTCGTCGTGCCTATGGCAATTGGGCCAAGACCAGCCTCAAGGGCTGGGGCCTGCTGACTGGCCAGCACTCGATCGTGCCGATGCAGCAGTTCGACGTGGTCAAGGGCAAGAGCGCGACCGATATGCGGATGACGATCGATGCGATGGACCTACTCTACCGCGGTCATGTCGACGGGTTCGGAATCATGTCGAGCGATAGCGATTTCCTTCCTCTCGCCCAGCGCATCCGTGAGGACGGCCTGCCCTGCTACGGCTTCGGCACCGCCAAGACGCCGATGAGCTTTCAGCAGAGCTGCACCCGCTTCTTCGACGTCGCCGCGCTGGTTCACGACAATCAGGACGCGCTCGAGGCGCCGCTGGCCGGCGAAGGACAGCGTCAGGTTGATACCGAGTTGCTGAAAGTCCTTGGCGCGGCGTTCAAGGCGTCGAAGCGCGACGAGGAAGGCTATGCCTCGCTGTCCGAGATGGGCCAGCGAGCCAAGGCCGTGTCGAGCTTCGCGGTCAGGAACTATGGCTTCACCCGCCTCAGCGACCTGATCAAGGCAGTGCCCAACTTCGGCACCAGAATCGGCACCGACGGACGGATGATGGTCAAGCGGCTGCGCTAACCCCTATTCGCTGTGTGGCCTAGCCGACACAGTCGGCAAATTCTTTAAATTCTGGCCGGAACCCGCCTCCGCTTGACAGGTTTTTCCGCCGGGAGCTCATCACTTGCCATCATTGCAAGCCAATACTGCCACGGCGCAAGATTATCTCGACACGGCCATCGAAGCGCTCGCCAACTCCAAGGCGCCGTGCCGAGCGATGCTCGATGCCTTGCCGGTTCCGGTTTACACCACCGACACCGCCGGGCTGGTGACCTACTGGAACCGCGCCTGCGTCGCCTTCGCTGGCCGCGAGCCGCAGCTCGGCGAGGATCGCTGGTGCGTTACCTGGCGGCTTCATACGACGGACGATGAGCCCTTGCCCCACGACCGCTGCCCGATGGCGGTAGCGATCAGGGAGCAGCGCCCGATGCGCGGCGCCGTGGCCATCGCGATGCGGCCCGACGGTCGCCGCAAGGCCTTCACGCCCTACCCCACTCCCCTGTTCGACGCCGACGGCACCTTGACCGGCGCGGTCAACATGCTGATCGACGTCAGCGAAGGGCAAGCAACCGCGCTCGCCGGGCAAGCCGCGCACTGCCGGCGCCTGGCGACTTCGATGACCGACCGCCACACCACGACATTGCTTGAGCGGATGGCCCGCGGCTACGACCGCAACGCTCGCGCCCTGACCTCCCCCGCCTGAACCGCCGGAACGCGGGCGCGGCCCGTTGGTTGAACCGGCAACCATCGGCAGGGGAATGACGGATGTTCGGCACGGACCAGGCGCCCAAGGACAAGCTCGAAAAGAAATTCTGGGACGAGCTTGAGGATTCGCCATTCGTCATGCTCGGCCTGCAAGGGGTTGAAGACAGCCGCACCCGGCCGATGGCGGCGCAGCTCGACGGTAAGACCATCTATTTCTTCACATCGCGCAGCGAGCACCTCGCCCAAGGCCTCAAGAACAGCAACCGCGCGGTCGCGACCTTCGCCGCCAAAGGGCACGGCCTGTTCGCCCACATCCACGGCACGCTGAAAGAGCATCAGGACCGCGCCACGATCGACAAATTGTGGGGCCCGATCACCGCCAGCTGGTACAAGGACGGCAAGGACGATCCCGACCTGCTGCTCCTGAAGTTCGACGCCGAAAAGGCAGAGATCTGGGAGGCAGAGGCGGGAGCGACGCTCAAGGCTGCGGCGCTCAAGATGCTGTTTGACATCGATCCGGGCAAAGAACATCAAGACGACCACAAAGCCAACGTGGAGTTGTAACATGATGAGGGGGATCGACACCGGGCGCTGGGCCGGCCCGGGCCTGAGCCTGCTGCGGATCGTCACCGGTCTGCTGTTTATGGAGCATGGCACGTCGAAGCTGCTCGATTTTCCGCACGTCGACATGCCGATGGCGATCACCGTCGGCTCGCTGCCCTGGATCGGCGGGTTGCTCGAGCTTGTTGGCGGCGCGCTGCTGGTGATCGGGCTGTTCAGCCGGATCGCCGCGTTCATCCTGGCGGGTGAAATGGCGGTCGCCTACTGGATGTTCCACGCCCCGCAATCGCCATTCCCGGTCCAGAATAGCGGCGACGCGGCGATCCTTTACTGCTTCATTTTCCTGGCGATTGCCGCGATGGGCCCGGGTCCGTGGAGCGTCGATGCCGCGATGCGCACCCGGCGAATTGTCGAGACCAAGGTCGACGAGGGGATTTGACCGGCAGAATTCATGTTTCGACGGCGGATGCCCAGCGTTCGCTAAGAGCGTGAATCCTCATCTCGGTCGCCTGTTCGGGCGCTAGGGTAAGGAAATGCCAATGGCCCTTCTCTTCGCTCCTCAGTCATACGGGCGCGGTGACGGTGATCATGGCTTCTTCTGCCAGTCGTATTGGGCGAGCCGGCGTCCCGCGGCGCTGTCCTCAATCAACTGGGTCAGGCGGCGCACACGGGTCTCGGGTTTCTTGGCGCGGGTGATCCAGTGGAGCACCGTTTTGCGGTAGCTCGCCGGGCGCCCTTCCCAATCCGCCCAAGCGGCTACGTCCTTGCGAAACTGCCGCTCCTCATCCGAGGTCAGCTCCTTTTGCACATTCTCATAAGCATAAACGCCGCTCTTATGCTTATTCTCCTCATAGGCTCGCTCGCCTTCCGCGGTCATTAACCCCGCTGCCTTCAGCGCTTCGAACCGCTCGACATTGACCTTGCTCCAGATGCTGCCCTTGCGCCGCGGCGTGAAGCGAATGGTGTAGCTCTCATCGCCGAGCGATTTCCGTACCCCGTCAATCCACCCGAAGCACAAAGCCTGATCCCGCGCCTGTGGCCAATCGATCGATGGCTTGCCGGTCGATTTCTTCCAGAAGCCGACGAGGAGTTCGGGCGCGGTTCCGTGGTTCCTTTCCAGCCAGTGGCGGAAATCAACGTCTGTAGGGAAGAAGGCAGGCGCGCTCGTCATAGTGACAACCTTAGGGTTTCGCTTAGCGGAGACGCGCACCCTATTTTAACAGGCAAAGCTGGGCGATCTCATCAACGCTGCTGAGGGGATTTGATTCAAGCGCGAAGCAAATCGATACGTGGCCGTCGGGCAAATCGATGACCAGCTGATAGAAATTCCCATAGCGGATAAGGATGTATCGCATGCCCCCGCAATCGATCTCGCCACGCTGCCGGGCAAGTTTTAGGAGTGTCGGATTGACCAGAAGTTCTTCGTACTTGTCCGATTCTGACGACGACGCGGCGTTCAGGTCTTCTTTCACAGCGCTGGAAAGCGATCCGCCGCGGTACAAGGCCACGTACCGGATTGCGGATGACACGGCAAAAATCTGATCAATCAAATTCATCTGACAACGCCCGTCTGAAAATCTTGGAGTATATTGATCCGATTTGATTTGGCGTCGCGGATTTACCTCGTCAGCTTTTTATACGTCATCCGGTGCGGCCTGTCCGCCTCAGGCCCCATCCGGCGGCGCTTATCTTCCTCATATGCTTCGAAGTTCCCCTCGAACCACTCGACATGGCTGTCGCCTTCGAACGCGAGGATGTGGGTCGCCAAGCGGTCGAGGAAGAAGCGGTCGTGGCTGATGACGACGGCGCAGCCGGCGAAGCTTTCCAGGGCTTCCTCGAGCGCGCGCAGCGTCTCGACGTCGAGGTCGTTGGTCGGCTCATCGAGCAGCAGGACGTTGCCACCTTCCTTGAGCATTTTCGCCAGATGGACGCGGTTGCGCTCGCCGCCGGACAATTGCCCGACCTTCTTCTGCTGGTCGACGCCCTTGAAGTTGAACGCGCCGACATAGGCCCTCGTCTGCATTTCCTGCTTGCCGACAGTCATCATGTCGTGGCCGCCCGAAATTTCCTCCCACACATTATGCTTGGGATTGAGCGCGTCGCGGCTCTGGTCAACGAAACCAAGGCGGACCGTGTCGCCGATCGAGATATCGCCGGCGTCGGCGGTCTCGACCCCGGTGATCAGCTTGAACAAAGTGGTCTTGCCCGCGCCATTGGCACCGATCACCCCGACGATCCCGCCGGGCGGCAAAGTGAAGGTCAGATCCTCGAACAATAGTTTGTCGCCATAGGCCTTGGTCAGGCCATTGGCCTCGATCACCTTGCCGCCGAGGCGCTGCGGGGTCTGGATGACGATTTGCGCCTTGCCGATGATGCGCTTTTCCTGCGCCTCGACCAGCTGGTCGAACGCCTTGATGCGGGCCTTGCTCTTGGTCTGGCGCGCCTTGGGCGACTGGCGGATCCAGTCGAGCTCGTCGCGGATCGCCTTCTGGCGGCCCTCGTCCTCGCGGCCCTCCTGCTCGATCCGCTTGGCCTTCTTGTCGAGGTAGGTCGAGTAATTGCCTTCGTAGACAAAGTATTTGCCGCGATCGAGTTCGAGGATCCAGTTGACGACATTGTCGAGGAAGTAGCGGTCGTGGGTGACGAGGATGACGTTGCCGGCATAATCGACGAGGTGCTTTTCGAGCCACTGGACGCTTTCGGCGTCAAGGTGGTTGGTCGGCTCGTCGAGCAGCAAAATGTCGGGTTTTTCGAGCAGTAACCGGGTCAGGGCGACGCGGCGCTTCTCGCCGCCCGAGAGGGTGTCGACCTTGCTGTCGCCTGGCGGGCAGCGCAGCGCGTCCATCGCAATCTCGAGCTGGTTGTCGAGGCTCCAGCCGTCGATCGCGTCGATCTTCTCCTGAAGCTCGCCCATTTCGGCCATCAACGCGTCGAAATCGGCATCGGCGGGCGGATCGCCCATCAGCATGCTGATTTCGTTGAAGCGGACCATCATGTCGGCGGTCGCCTTGACGCCTTGCATGACATTTTCCTTGACCGTCATCGAGCTGTCGAGCGCGGGCTCCTGCTCGAGATAGCCGACGGTGATGTTGTCGCCCGGCCACGCCTCGCCGGTGAACTCGGTATCGCGGCCGGCCATGATCTTCATCAGCGTCGACTTGCCCGACCCGTTGGGGCCGACGATGCCGATCTTGGCGTCGGAATAAAATTGCAGGTGGATGCCGTTGAGGACCGGCTTGGGCGCGCCGGGGAAGGTCTTCGAAAGACCCTTCATCACATAGCTGTACTGGGCGGCCATCGGGTCGCGATTCCTTTGGATAGGTGGGATTTGGACGAGCGTTTAGGGGATGCGTGACTACTTTTCCAGCCTCCGCATCGGTCGAGGAGAAAGTGGTTCGCGGAGAGGCGCAGAGGGGTTACCCACTTCGACGACGCCAGCCGTCCATTCTCGATTGTCGTTATGCGAGGCGGCTTAGCCGGCGCGACATCTCCGCGCCTCTGCGTCTCTGCGCGAAACTCTTTCTTGGGCTTCGCTCGCTAGTCCCGCCCAACCATGTCGGTGGCGTCAGCGAAGCGGTAGTCGCGGAATTGGTCACGCAGCGTCTTTTTGCTCAGCTTGCCGGTGGCGGTGTGGGGGAGCTCGTCGACGAACTCGATCGCGTTGGGCAGCCACCATTTGGCGACTTGACCGGCGAGGTAATTGCGGATGGTGGCAGCGCAAACCTCGCTGCCCGGTGCGCGGACACAGAGTAACAGCGGGCGTTCGTCCCACTTGGGGTGTGCGATGCCGATTGCTGCCGCCTCGGCCACGCCGGGACAGCCGACGGCGGCGTTTTCGAGGTCGATCGAGCTGATCCACTCGCCGCCCGACTTGATCACGTCTTTCGATCGGTCGGTGATCTGCACCGTGCCGTCGGGATGGAGCGTGGCGACGTCGCCAGTGTCGAACCAGCAATCGGCGTCGGTGGAATCCTCGGCCGCCCGGAAATAGCGCTGGATGACCCACGGCCCGCGTACCAGCAGCCGGCCGCTCGTGTGGCCGTCGCGTGGCAATTCCACGCCCTCGTCGTCGACGATGCGCAACTCGACTCCGAACGGCACGCGGCCCTGGCGGCTGATATAGTCGATCTGCTCGTCATCGGTCATCGCTTCCCAGCCGAGGGGCCGTGCGCCACACGTTCCGATCGGCGAGGTTTCGGTCATGCCCCAGGCGTGACCGACATCGATGCCATGATTGCGAAACCATTTAATCATCGCCCGCGGCGCGGCCGAGCCGCCGATGGTCACCTGCTTCAAGTCCCCAGGCTGCTCGCCGGTGCTCTCGATATGCTCGATCATCGTCAGCCAGATTGTCGGCACCCCGGCGCTGTGGGTGACCCCTTCCTCGCGAAATAGGCGGCACATCGTGGCCGGCCGGTAATCGGCCGACAAAACCAGCTTGCAGCCGGTTGCCGGCGCGGCCCACGGGATGCCCCAGGCGTTGGCATGGAACATCGGCACGATCGGCAGGACTACCGAGCGCTTCGACAGGTTGAATATATCGGGGCCGATCTCCACCAGTGTGTGGAGCAAGGTCGAACGATGTTCGTAAAGCACGCCCTTGGGATTGCCGGTGGTGCCGCTGGTGTAGCACAGGGCGCAGGGCTCCCGCTCGTCGCCGTCGACCCAGGTATAGTTGCCGTCGTGGGCCGCGATCCAGTCGGCAAATGCCCAGTCTCCAGCGGCACCGCCGCTCGAGCCGGTGGGCGGGTCGAAGCAGATATAATGCTCGATTCCCGGCCAGCGCGGCTTCATCCGTTCGACCAAGCCGGCGAATGCTTGGTCGTAGAGCAACACCCGGTCGCCAGCATGGTTGGCGATATAGTCGAGCTGATCCTCGAACAGCCGGGGATTGATCGTGTGGAGGATGCCGCCCATCCCGATCGCGCCATACCACGCGGTGAGATGGCTGCCGTGGTTCATCGCCAGCGTGGCGATGCGTTCGCCCTTTTTGATGTCTAGCGCTTCGAGGGCCTGCGCCATTCGGCGAGCGTCCTTCGCGATTTTGCGCCACGTCGAGCGCGTTACCAAGCCGTCGGCCCAGGCGCTGACGACTTCGCCGTCGCCATGTTCGCGCTCGGCATGGTCAACCAGCCGCATCACGCGGAGCGGCCAATGCTGCATGGCTCCCAATGTCGTCACGCCAGTTCCCGCGCGTTATCTCAATCGAGCGCGGCGAGGGTGGCGCGCTAATGGCTGAGATGCAAGGACTTAGAACGGCAGCTTGAAGCCTGGCGGCAGGGACATGCCAGCGGTCAGCTCCTTCATTTGCTCACCCGCAGCCAGGTCAGCCTTGCCCCGCGCATCGCTGAGCGCGGCCGCGATCAGATCCTCGAGCATCGCTTTCTCGGACGCAACGATCAGGCTGTCGTCGAGCGACACGCCGAGGATGCGGCCCTTGGCGGTGGCCTTTATCTTGACCAACCCGCCGCCCGAAACGCCCTCGACCTCGATCTTGTCGAGATTGTCCTGCGCGCTGGCGAGCTGCGCCTGCGCGGCTTCGGCCATTTTCATAATGTCGTCGAGGCTGGGCATCAGGCTTCCTTCCGATCGATCGATTCAAGCTCGGCGCCTGGAAATTCGGCAAGCAGCGCCGCAACATTCGGCTCCTCAAGCACCGCCGCGCGCATTTGTTCCTCGGCCATCGCTTCCTGCTGGTGGAGCGAAGGCGAGCCGCCCCCGTCGGTCAGGCGAACCTGCCAGACAAGTCCGGTCGCCTGCTTGGCGGCGGCGGCCAGGTCGCGGGCGAAATCGGCGCCCAACGGCTTGAGGGGCTTCAAGACGATCTCGCCGGGCGCGAAGCCGACCAGCCCGACATGATCGCGCAACTGAACACCTAGCAATTGCCGCCCCTGCTCTTCGACGGCGGCGACCAAAGCCGGAAAATCGAGCGGTGCGGCGGATTTTGGTTCGGGGCCGGCGGGGGGCGGTGCTGATTGAGAGGAAACGGTCGCTCCTCCTCCCGCGAGCAGCGCGGCGAGCGCCGACGGGTCGGGCATTTCGGCGGCATGGATCAGGCGCAACAGCACCATCGTCGCCGCCTCGTGCGGATCGGGCGCGATGATGACGTCGGTGAGTCCCTTGAGCAGCAACTGCCACAGGCGGTGGATGTTGCCCCAACTGAGACGCGCGGCGAGGTCGGCAGCTGCCTCGCGCTCCTCTGCCGAAATAAGCATGTCGGCATGGGCGCCGGCCTTGGCGCGGGTGACGGCGTGGAGCGATTCCATCAGGCCGCGCAGCAGCGAGGCGGGATCGATGCCGAGCGAATGCGCCTCGTCGAGCTGGGTCAGCGTCGCGGTGACGCCCCCGGTCAGCAGCGTCTCGAGCAGCCGGCGTATGCGACCGCGGTCGGCCTGGCCGAGCATGTCGCGCACTTGCGCCGCAGTCACCCTGCCCTCCCCACGGGCGATCGCCTGATCGAGGATCGATAAGCCGTCGCGGGCCGAGCCTTCGGCGGCGCGGGCGATCGCTTGCAGCGCTTCCTCCTCGGCCTCGACCCCTTCCGCGTCGGCGACAAATGCAAAATGCGCAGCGAGTTTGTCGGCCGGGATGCGCCTCAAATCGAACCGCTGGCAGCGCGAAAGGACAGTTACAGGCACTTTCGACACTTCGGTCGTGGCGAACAGGAATTTGACGTGCGCCGGCGGCTCCTCGAGTGTTTTCAAAAGCGCATTGAAGGCGTTCTTCGACAGCATATGGACTTCGTCGATGATGTAGATTTTGTAGCGCGCCGAGACAGCCGAATAGCGCACCGCCTCAATGATCTCGCGCACATCGTCGACCCCGGTGTGCGACGCGGCGTCCATCTCGATCACGTCGATGTGCCGCCCTTCGGCAATCGCCCTGCACGGCTCGCATGCTCCGCACGGATCAATCGTCGGCCCGCCTTGCCCGTCCGGGCCGATGCAGTTCAATGCCTTGGCGACCAGCCGTGCGGTCGACGTCTTGCCGACTCCGCGCACCCCGGTCAGCAGGAAGGCATGGGCGATGCGGTCGCGCGAAATGGCGTTGCCCAGCGTCGTCACCATCGCATCCTGGCCGATCAACTCGGCGAAGGTCTGCGGACGATATTTGCGCGCCAGCACGCGGTACGGCGACGCCTTGGCGGGCGGTGACGCCCGCTCGGGCAGGTCGAGGCCGAGGCCTGGCGATTCGGGGTCGTTCATGGGGTGGGTTTAGGACTTCCCTTTGGTCATTGCGAGGAGCGTAGCGACGCGGCAATCCATTCGCCGCTGGATTGCTTCGTTGCGCTCGCAATGACGATTGTGGGGGTGGAAGCCGATGACCCGGGACGAAATCGTTGTGGCTGCTTCCTTCCGGATCTGACCAGGTTGGCGACAGCCCCGCCCACCGACTTCCAAGCGGGCATATGGCGAGGGTCGCGCCGCAGCGCAAGCGGCAGCGCTAGCGGTCGAGGTTGTAGGCCGCGCTGGGCATCAGCACCGTCAGTTCGTCGAGCTCTTCGCTCAGCATGATCTGGCACGCCAGCCGCGACGTCCGCGTCACGTGCGCGGCGAGGTCGAGGAGGTCGTCTTCTTCTTCGCTGGCGGGCGGCAGGCGCTCGAAATGCTCGGCCGCGACGATGACATGGCAGGTCGAACAGGCCATTGCCCCTTCGCAGGCCCCTTCGAGCGGTTGGCCCTCTCCTTGGGCAAGGTCGAGCAGGTTGATGCCTGCGGCTGCTTCGACTTCGCGGTCAAGGCTGCCGTCCGGGCGAAGAAAGCGGACGCGGGTCATGCCGGCAGGATCGCCTGTGCGCGCGCCGCCTCGTCGATACGGCGGCAGGCCGAGGCCAATTCCTCCTCGCCAGTATATCGGCCGAAGCCGAGGCGGATCGACGACCGGGCTTCGCGATCGGTCAGGCCGATCGCGCGCAGGACATGGCTCGGCCGACCCGACCCGCTGGCGCAAGCCGAACCAAGCGAAAAAGCGAGATTGCGCAAGTCCGAGATCAGACGGGCGGCATCAAGGCCATCGCGCCGAAGGTTGAGATTGCCGTGGTAACGCTCGGCCATACCGCCATTAATTGTCCAGCCTTTCCCGAATGCTGCAAGCGCATGTTTAGAAAGTTTCTTAACATGCGCAGCGTCGGCATCGCGCCGCTCGACCGCCAGCCGCGCCGCCTCGCCGAAGCCGGCGCATAGCGCTGGCGAAAGCGTTCCCGATCGCATTCCCTGCTCCTGTCCGCCCCCATGGACCAACGGGCTAGGGTCGGAGCCGCGCCGCATCCACAGGCCGCCGACCCCCTTGGGGCCGTGGATCTTGTGGCCGGAGATGGCGATTAGGTCGGCGCCGGCCGGAAGCGACATGCGACCGAATCCCTGCGCCGCGTCGCACAGCATCAGCGCGCCATGAACATGCGCCAGCTCGGTCAACTGGGCGATGGGCTGGATCACGCCGATCTCGTTATTGACCAGCATCGCTGCAACCATCGCGGTGCGGTCGTCGATCGCCTCGGCGGCCTCCTCGAGATCGACCAGGCCATCGCGCCCTACCGGGAGCCGCACCACCTCGATACCACGGTCTTCGAGCCATTCGGCGGTGTCGAGCACGGCGGCGTGCTCGGTGGCGATGGTCACCAACTTGCGCCGCTTGGAGCGCTCGAAGCTACCTTTGATCGCCCAGTTGATCGCCTCGGTCGCCCCCGACGTGAAGGCGAAGCGGCCCCCCTCGACGCCGATTGCGGTCATGATGCGATCGCGCGCCACTTCGATCTCGGCTGCCGCCTCTCGTCCCCATGTCGAGGGGCTGTGGGGATTGGCGAATTTTTCCTCGATCCAGGGGCGCATCACAGCCGCGACTTCGGGTGCGAGGGGCGTTGTCGCTTGATAGTCGAGATAGATCATGCGGCCCGTTGGACCCGGTCGGCGATGCGGTGCCATTCGGCGAGGAATGCATCGACCTCGATTTCGCTCGTCGCCGGGCCGAAGCTAATGCGCAGGAATCCGCCGGCGACGTCGGGCGCGACGCCCATTGCCGCGAGCACCTCGCTCTGCTTCATCTTGCCCGATGAGCAGGCGCTGCCCGCGGACACGGCGATCCCGGCAAGGTCGAACTGGACCAGCAACGACGCGCTCGATGCGCCGGGCAGCGCAACCGCGCCGATGTTCGGCAGGCGCGGGCTGGTCTCGCCGATCACGACGCCCCCGCTGGACCGGACCCCATCGTCAAGCCGCGCCCGCAACGCGGCAAGGCGATCCATGTCGTAAGGCTGGGCGGCCAACGCTGCAGCGAAGGCGAGCGCGCCAGGCATGTCCTGCGTCCCCCTGCGATAGCCCTTCTCCTGCCCACCGACGGGATCGAGTGTGGCGAGATCGCGAACCAGAAGCGCGCCGACGCCCGGTGGGCCGCCGAGCTTGTGCGCGGACAGGGCGATGAAGTCCGCATCGGGAAGCGGCGCTTTGCTTGCGCTTTGCGCGCAGTCAGCCAGCAGCAGCGACCCCGCTTCCCGAATGCGTGGCGCGAATCGGTCGAGCGGCTGCAAGATCCCGGTCTCGTTGTTGACCGCCTGGATCGCGATCAGCGTCGGGCCGTGCGCAAGGGTCGCGTCGAGTACTTCCTCGTCGATCAAGCCGTCGGCACCGACCGGAATGACGCGAGAGCGCTCGCCCATCGCGTGGGGGACGATGGCATGCTCGGTCGCTCCGTGCGCTCGACCGGGAATGCGGGCGCGCGCGGCGACGATCTCGACCGCCTCGCTAGCGCCGCTCGTGAAAATGACGTCATGCCGCCATTCGAGCGCGCCGGCGAGGGCGGTGCGGGCTTCCTCGAGCAAGGCGCGCGCGGCCCTCCCCTCGCCGTGCGGCGAACTCGGGTTGGCCCAGACGTCGAACCCGCGTTGCATCGCGGCGCGCGCCTCTGGCAGCACAGGCGTAGTCGCGGCATGGTCGAGGAAAATGCGGGCAGGCAAGGTAGCGTACATCCTGTCGTTGCCTAAGGAAGCTGCTGCCCTATATAGGAGCCGTCGCCGCCACGCACCCGTCTCGCGGCCGATTTTTCACATCTGTTTCCAAGCGAGCGCCCATGCCCGAAGTGATTTTCCCCGGACCCGAAGGCCGCCTTGAGGGCCGCTTCAGCCCGGGGCCGCGCCCGCGCGCGCCCGTGGCAATGATCCTCCACAGCCACCCGCAGGCCGGCGGCACGATGAACAACAAGCTGGTCCAGCTGCTCCACAAGGACTTCGTGCGCCGCGGCTTTGCCACGCTGCGCTTCAACTTCCGCGGCGTCGGCAAGAGCCAGGGGACGTTCGACAACGGCATCGGCGAATTGTCCGACTCGGCCAGCGCGCTCGACTGGGTCCAGCAGATCCATCCCGAGGCCGAACAGACGTGGGTCGCCGGCGTGAGCTTTGGCGCGTGGATCGGCATGCAATTGCTGATGCGCCGGCCCGAGATTCGCGGCTTCATCTCGGTCGCGCCGCCGGCCAACATGTATGACTTTTCGTTCCTCGCGCCCTGCCCCGCCTCCGGGATCATCATCCAGGGCGAGGCCGACGAGGTGGTCACCCCGCTCGCGGTGCAGAAGCTAGTCGACAAATTGCGCACCCAGCGCCACATCACCATCGCCCACGACACCATCCCCGGCGCCAACCATTTCTTCGCCAACGAGATGGATTTGCTGATGAAAAGCGTCGACAAATATCTCGACTATCGCCTCGACCCGAGCTGCCCGATCCGGTGAATCGCTAAACCGTCCAAATCAGCACGTTGATCACGAATACCAGACCGCAGGCGGTCATCAGCAGGCCGCGCTTGCGGTCGGTGCGAAGCGCGCGCAGGCCGAAAATCAGGAGCAGCGCGGCGGCCAGCATCGTGATCGCCAGCACGGCGGAAACAAACTTGCTCAGGATTAATCCTTTCACGCCTTCTTAACGGTGGGCGCTGCATGATGTCGCCATGCCCGATGTCCAGCAGCAACAGGCGCGCCTTGAAGAGGCGTTCGAGCGGATCGAGGAAACGATCCTGCCGTGCATCGCGATGATGCTCGACACGCTGCTCGATGCTTCGGCCAACCTCGCCA
>NZ_JACDDV010000016.1 GCF_013816785.1 Sphingomonas sp.
CTCTTAACATCGGCGAAAGCCAGGTTCCGAAAGGGAAAACCTGGTATTGGGCCGGGGTGAGCCAGCCGGGGCGTAATCTGCTGGGCAGTTTCGTCGGACGCGACGACGGCGGCGGCGGTTCCGATAGGCCGCGGGAGACCGGCGACTTTCGCCGCCCCGACTGGCAGGGGGCGGTCCAGGTCGAACATGGTCTCGACAAGCGCACGTCGATTGGCGTGCTCGCGACCATGCTGCTCGCCGATAATGAACGGTTGACCTTCGTCGAAGGCTCGGTGCGCCGCTCAGTTGGATCTGCGCTATTGGAGGCCGCCGTGGCGCGCGACAGCAAGGGCGGTATCGCCGCGCGCGCCCAGGCGGTGGCGCGCCTCGGCGGCGTCAACCTCAGCGCCGACGCGCTGATGGCGAACAATTTCACTCTCAACGGCCGCCGTGAGGCTCGTTACCGTGACGCACGCGTGTCGCTTGACGCTCCCTTGCGCGTTGGGCACCAACGCCTGGCGGCGCACGCCGACATGCGGATGGTCGACCGCAGCGTTGATGACCGCACGCTCAACGCGGCTGCCCGACTGTCGACAAACTTCAATGGCTTCAACTTGACCAGCCTGGTAAATTGGCAGCACCGCCTCGGCCGCAACGTTTCGCCACAACCAGACCGGATCGATGTCGGGCTGATCGGTACCGGGCGGATCGGCGACGTGCGCCTGCGCGGGGAGGCCGTCTGGGACGTGCGTCCCGATCGCCGGTTCCGCAACGCCGAACTATCCGCTTATTGGTCCGCTTCGGACCGTGCCGATTGGGAGGGGACAATCGCCTACGATGCCGCCGAGCGTCGCGGTCGCGCGCGAGTGTCGCATATCCACCGCTTCAATTCGCTCGCGGCGGCGGCGTCGATTGAGGGCGGCACCGACGGCAGCTTCGCCGCCGGCCTCAACCTTGCCTTTTCGCTCGACTCTTCACGAGGCGGGATCAATTTGACCAGCCAGCGACAGGCCTCGAGCGGCGCGGTTGAGGCGCGCATCTACCGAGACCTCAACGACAATGGGGCCCATGACCCGTCCGAGCCGTGGGAGCCTGGGGCCACTATCACCACCGGCCAGCGCGTATCGGACGCGGTCACCGACAAGCAAGGGATGATTCGGGTCGGCGGCCTGCAGCCCTATTTGCCGATCGCGGTCGGCATCGACACATCGACGCTGAGCGACCCGAGCCTGACTCCGCGCAAGGCATTGCAGGTCGTCGTCCCCCGGCCCGGGATCGCTGCCAAAGTTGACATTGGGTTGGTCGGTGCGGGCGCCATCGAAGGTGCGCTGGTCCGTGGCGACGGCCGTGCTTTCGAAGGGCTCGACATCGAGCTGGTCGATGCGACCGGTAAGACTGTCGCCACCACGCGCACGGATTACGATGGCTTCTTCCTGTTCGAGCGCGTTGCTTATGGCCGCTACACGCTCCGCCTCAGCACCGACTCGGCCCAGGCCGTGGCCAGCATCGCGGCGATCGGCGGTCCGATCGAAATCAGTTCGGTCCATAGTATCTCTCGCCTGGGCGCGATCCGGGTCGCGAAGGCCGCGCAGATCGCGGCCGTTGGCTCGTCGGTAGCTGGCGCCGAACGTTAACCATAAGTCGTCTCGCACGACTTTCAGGGCCGCCCGAAGGCAAAATTATCCGGGAGATTTGGTGCGGTCGAGAAGACTCGAACTTCCACGGGCTTTCGCCCACAACGACCTCAACGTTGCGCGTCTACCAGTTCCGCCACGACCGCACTTTTGAAAAGGCAGCGCACCGCGTGCGGCCGCTGCCCCAGGTAGGGCGCGGCCTCTAGCAAAGCATGGTCACGCTGGCAACGGCCAAGGGTCGCACCAGGCGACCGGTCCATTTCGGGACAATCCTTAACAAGCCGGTAACCATTTCAGCCGGAATGGTTTAAGCCATGTTGATGACCGGCCCACTTTTGTTGCTCGCAATCATTACTGCGCCGGTCGACAGGGCGGGGACAGCGCTCAATGTCTCGCCGGCTTTCATTCCCATTAGCGGGGCCTCGGCCCGAGCGACGGCCAGCGTGCGCGTCATAAGCGGGTTCGCATATGGCCCGGGCCGCTCGACTTCGGCAGCAGGTGCTATGCACCGCGCAAGCAGCATCACCGACGCCGAAGGCACCAAGCGCTCTGCTCAACTCATTGAATTCCAATAGTTTCTAGCTGTTTCCACCAAGTGTAACGGTCAATTCGTCGCCGCCCTTGGGGACATCGATCTCGGCGCTGTTGAAGCTAGCGCTACTGCGCGGAGCAAGGATCCGAGCGGGCGACGCGATGATCCAGCGATGGATGATCGCGCGGCTCACTTTGTTACGGAGCTCGGCATGGATTGGCGGTACATTCTGCTGTTGGTCGGTCGGGTTGATCACCCGCCCGCTGATCGCCACCAGTTCGTTGCCGCTTTCGAGCGGCTGGCGGTCGCTGGTGGTGATCATGAGCTGCAACGGCGTCGCCCCGGCCTCGGCGATGCCGGCACGCGCCTTCCACTCGGCCGGCGCCAAATACCAGAAGGCGGCAGCCGCAACGACGATCAGAAGCACTAGGCCCAGCAGCAGCGGCCAGGCGCGGCGGCGAGGGCGTTCGTCGTCGTACCGGCCGACATAGCCGACGAAGCCCGAATCAGGTTCCTGAAACGCGGTTTCAGTCTCGACGGGGTCGACCGGGCGGTAGGACGCGACGTTCACCGGCTCTCCGTCCGGTCCCGGTTCGATATCGCTATACTCGGCGTCTTCGACCAACGGCTCGGCATAGTCAGTGATCATTGCTCCGGCTTCGGCTTCCGCCGGCACTTGGGCGACATGCTCCTCGCCCGGCGCATCGGGATCGGGCTCTGGCGGCCCGCCAAGGTCGGCGCCGCCCGGCACCTCAGCAAGCTCGAGCGTTTCGGGATCCTGGTGCCAACTGTGTTTGCACGACGCGCAGCGCACCTGTCGTCCGGCGGGCGGAATGGCGCCGTCCTTCACCACATATTTGGTGTCGCAGGCGGGACAGGTCAGGATCATGCGCGCGGGCCTTCCGGGGAATTAACTTGGATAAACAGCAATGCTCCCGCCTTGGCAAGGCGGCGCAAGCCGTGCCACATCGGGGCTGCGGGGAAGGGAGCGGCCTGTTGGCGGAGACGATCGTCGAATTCGACCGTGTGGGTCTTCGCTACGGCACCGGTAGCGAAGTGCTGCACGACCTCGAATTCCGGCTGGGAGCCGGTGGATTCTACTTTCTTACGGGGCCGTCGGGCGCGGGAAAGACCTCGCTGCTCAAATTGCTTTATCTTGCCCAACGGCCGACGCGCGGGCGGATGCGGCTGTTTGGCGAGGAGCTGGGTGACGCGCCGCGCGAGGCGCTGCCGCCGTTTCGGCGCCGGATTGGGGTGGTGTTTCAGGATTTTCGCCTGATCCGGCACTTGTCGGCGTTCGACAATGTCGCCTTGCCCCTGCGAATTGCCGGGGCAAGCGAGGAGGAGGTCGAGGGGCCGGTGCGAGAAATGCTCGCTTGGGTCGGGCTGTCGGACCGAGCCAGCGCCCGGCCCCCGACGCTTTCCGGTGGGGAGCAGCAGCGGGTAGCGATCGCCCGCGCGGTAATCGCCCGGCCCGAGCTGGTCATCGCCGACGAGCCGACCGGCAATGTCGACGCGGCGATGGCCGAGCGCATCCTTCATTTGCTGACGGCCATGAACCGGCTGGGCACGACGGTGATTGTCGCGACCCATGATCTCGGGCTGATCGCGGCGACTCCCGGCGCACAGCTGATTCGCCTTGAAAACGGCAATCTGGTCGATCCGACTGGAGCGCTCAAGAATCCGCCCCGCGCCGCGGGGTCGCGGCCATGAGCCTGTTGTTCGCCTCTCCGCCCGAGCAAAGGCTGATCCCGACCGGCGGCGTTCGCGGGCCGGTGCCGGTGCTAATTGCGATCATGATGTTCACCATGGTCGTGATCAGCGCGGCGGGACTGGCGCTCGGCAATATGGGCTCCTTGGTCAAGACCGGGGTCGAGCATCGCTATTCGATCCAGATCGCCGATGGCGCGACCAGGGCGCCCGCCGCCATGGCCGCGGCGCGCTCGGCGGCAGGAGTGGCGCGGGTCACGCAAGTGCCGCCCGCAGACCTCCGCCGGACGATCGAACGCTGGCTGGGCCCAGCCGGAGCCGAGGCCGATCTGCCGCTTCCGGCGATTATCGACGTCGATTTGGTGCCAGGCGCCAATCCGACCGCATTGCGGCGCGCGATCGAAACGGTTCCCGGGGCCCGGCTGACCGCCCATCGCGACAGTCTCGCGCCGCTGCTGGGCGCGCTCAGCGGAATGATGTTGCTCGCCTTCACCTTGGTCGGCCTGATCGCGATGGCGACCGCTGCCGCGGTGGTGCTGGCGGCGCGCGGCGCGCTCGACACGCATCGCGGAACGATCGAGGTGATGCACGGCATCGGCGCGACCGACGAACAGGTGGCCCGGCTGTTCCAGCGTCAGATCGCGATCGACGCGCTGATCGGCGGGCTGATTGGTGCGACGGCGGCGGGAGCGGTGCTTACGGCGGCGCTGGGCGGCGCTAGCGTAGCGGCGATGACTGGCGGAACGCCGCCGCTTGGGCTGGGCGATCTTTTCATCCTCGCCGCACTGCCGTTCGCCGGCGCGCTTCTGGCGACGCTGGTTGCCAGGCGTGCGGTGCTTGGGGCACTGCGCGAGCGCCTATGATCGCCAGATTCTTGTCCTTCGTCGCCATCCTTTATGCGCTCGGCTTCGCGCTGTTCGCGGTGACGCTTGGTACCCCCGCCCCGCTCGATGCCGGCGCGACCGACGCGATCGTCGCCATTACCGGCGGCCAGGGACGGATCGAGCATGCCGCCAAGCTATTGGCTGACGGCAAGGGCAAAAGGCTGCTGATCGCCGGGGCCGACCCCTCGGTGCGCAAGGAAGATCTGGTCCGCCGGATCGGCGGGCGGAAAAATCTGTTCGACTGCTGCGTCGACCTTGGCTCGGAATCGGTCGACACCCGCTCCAACGCCGAAGAAGCCATGCGCTGGCTGCAGCGGCGGCACTATAGCAGCATTCGCCTGGTCACCAGCGACTGGCACATGCGGCGCGCCGCCTATGAATTCAATCGGCAGTTGGACGGGATCCGCATCGTTCCCGACGCGGTACGGACCGAGCCGGCGTTCATGACCCTGTTTGCCGAATATAATAAATATCTGCTGCGGCGATTGAGTGTGTGGCTCGACATTTGATGGCGCTCATTCGCTCGATCCTGTTCACGCTGCTGTTCTACTCGGGAACCCTTTTCTACGTGCTGGTAGTGATCGCCGTTGCGCCGATCGGCACGGCCCCGGTCCGGACGGTCGTTCACGCCTGGTCGGCGTATCACCATTGGCTGGTGCGCCATATCCTTGGTATTCGTATTGTCTGGGACGGCGCCATCCCTGACGGCCCCTTCCTCATCGCCGTCAAGCATAGTTCGATGATGGAGGCGGTCGACACACTCCATTTCGCCGACAAGCCGGTGGTGGTGATGAAGCGCGAGCTAACCGCCATTCCGTTGTTCGGATGGGTGACGCGGCGCTACGGGGCGATTGGGGTCGACCGGGACGCGGGGGCGAGCGCCCTGCGCGTCATGATGGCCGAGGCCAAGGCTGCCGTCGCCGGCGGCCGCCCCGTGATTATCTTCCCCGAGGGCACGCGCGTGCCATTTGGCCAGAAGCCGGCCATCAAGCCCGGGTTCGCCGGACTCTACCGCGCGATCGGCCTGCCGGTGGTGCCGGTCGCCCATGACGTCGGCAAGCTATGGCACAAGGGCTTCGTCAAGCGCTCGGGAACGGCCCATTTCAAGGTTGGCGAAACCATTCCCGCGGGCCTCAAGCGCGCCGACATCGAGGCGCGGGTGCATACCGCGATCAACGCCCTCAACCCCTGAGGCTCGCACCCAGTTTCTCGGCGGCCGCGACGATCTGTGCCGACAGCTCGCCAATCTCCGCATCGGTAAAGCTTTTCTCGCCCGGCTGCATCGTGACTTCGACGGCCAGGCTGAGCGCCTCGCCGTCGGGGCGGTAACGGTCGAAGATTCGCGCGGCGATGATCGCCGTCTCATCGACCCCCCGTATCGCACGGACCAGCGTGTCGGCGGCCAGCGTATCGGGCACGACGAACGCAAAGTCGCGTGCCACGGGCTGGAGCAGTGCGGGGGCGTAAGCGGGGCGAGCGCGCGCGCCGAGGCGGGCAGGAGGTATGGCGTCGAGAAAGAGCTCGGCCACCACCGTTCCCGCCGGCGCGTCGAGCGCCTTCGCGATACGCGGGTGAAGTTCTCCAAATGCAGCGAGGATCGTCTTGGCTCCGAGCCCGAGCTTGGCCGAGCGGCCGGGATGCCAGGTCGGCCCCGCGTCCATCAGCAACTGCAGATTTGCAATTGGCGCCCCCGCGGCGTCGAGCAAGGCGAGCACCTCGGCCTTGGCATCGAACGCGCTGAAGCCCTGCCCCTTGCCCGACTGCCAGTGGCGCGGATTGCGCTCGCCGGCCAGCAACAGGCCGACGGTCGGGCGCTCGCCCTCGGCCAGGTAACGGCGGCCGACCTCGAACAGGCGGATGGTGATTGCGCCGCGATCGGCGTTGCGCCGCGCGGCGGCGATCAGGCCGGGCAGCATCGACGGCCGCATCGCCTTCATCTCCTCGCTGATCGGGTTGGCGAGCATGTGGGGGGCGCCGCCGAAGTGCGCCGCTTCGTCCTCGCCGATAAAACTCCAAGTGACCGCCTCGTCCAGTCCGCGCGCGACCGCCGCGCGGCGAATGCGCCGCTCGACCTTCTGGGATCGCGTCGCGGTGGGCTTGGCCACTCCATTCGCGCGCGATAATGGCGTCGAAGGAATCGCATCATAGCCGACGATACGCGTGACTTCCTCGACCAGGTCAGCAGGTCCGTCGATGTCGCGCCGCCACGACGGGGCGACCACCTCTCCTCCGTCGACGATAAAACCGAGCCGTTCGAGAATCGCCGTCTGTTCCGCTGCCGGTACATCGATTCCGCCCAACGCCAGCGTCCGCGCCGGATTGAAGGCTACGCGCTTGGCCCCGACCGGCGGCTCGCCGGCGCGGGTCACCCGGCTCGCTTCGCCGCCGCAAATGTCGAGAATCAGGCCCGTCAGCACCGCAAGCCCATCGTCCAGGAAGGTGGGATCGACACCGCGCTCGAAGCGGCTGCGCGCGTCGCTCGTCAGTCCGAGCTTCTGGCCGGTCCGGGCAATCCGTTCGGGCGTGAAATAGGCAACTTCGAGCAGCACCTCGGTCGTCGCCGGCGACATGCCCGAATGCTCGCCGCCCATGATCCCGCCAATGTCGTGGACGCCGTTGTCGTCGGCGATCACCGTCATCTCCGACGTCAGCGAATATTGCTTCCCGTTGAGCGCAACGACGGTCTCGCCGTCGTAGGCGCGGCGCCCGACGACCGCGCCCGACAGCGCCTTGACGTCATAAGCATGGCTCGGCCGGCCAAGATCGAACATGACATAGTTGGTGATGTCGATCAGCGCCGAGATCGGCCGCTGACCCGCCGCCTTCAACCGCCGCTGCATCCACTCGGGCGACGCGCCATTGGTCAGACCGCGCACGGTGCGACCGTGAAAAGCCGGGCAGCCGTCGGGATCCTCAATGCGGATCTCGACCGGGTTGTCGAAACTGCCCTCGATGTTCGGCACGTCGAGCGGCTTCAGTGTGCCCAGCCCTGTGGCGGCGAGATCGCGGGCGATGCCACGCACGCCCATGCAATCCTGGCGGTTCGGAGTGACCGCGACGTCGAAAACCGCGTCGTCCAGACCGGCATATTCGGCAAAGCTGGATCCGACCGGCGCCTCGGATGGAAGCTCGACAATCCCGTCATGGTCGTCGCCCAACTCGAGCTCGCGCGAGGAACACATCATACCGTTTGATTCGACGCCACGGATCGTCGCTTTTTTGAGCGTAATTTCGCTGCCGGGCACATAGGTTCCCGGGCCACCAAACACCCCGACTAGGCCGGCGCGGGCGTTAGGCGCGCCGCAGACGACCTGCAACGGCTCGCCGTCACCGGTGTCGACGGTCAGCACCTGAAGCTTGTCCGCCTGCGGATGGCGCTCGGCGGTCAGCACCCTGGCGATCTTGAACGGCTTAAGCGCATCGGCCGGATTGGCGACGCCTTCTACCTCCAGGCCGATGCGGGTCAGCGCTTCGGCGATGGTCCCCGCGTCGGCATCGGTGTCGAGGTGGGCTTTGAGCCAGCCAAGCGAGAACTTCATGCACCCACTCCCCCGCTGAGCGTCGGCACGTCGAGAAAGCTGAAGCCGTAATGCTTGAGCCAGCGCAAGTCGCCGTCGAAGAAGGCGCGGAGATCGTCCATGCCATATTTGAGCATCGCCAGCCGGTCGACGCCGGTGCCGAAGGCGAAGCCCTGCCACTCGTCCGGGTCGAGGCCGCACGCCGCCATCACGCGCGGATGGACCATGCCGCTGCCCAGCACTTCCATCCAGCCCTCCGAGCCGCCCACGACGCGGCGGCCTTTCTCGATCGACCAGCCGACATCGACCTCGGCCGACGGCTCGGTGAACGGGAAATAGCTGGGGCGCAGCCGCAGCACCACGTCGTCGCGCTCGAAGAACGCTTTGAGGAAGGTCTCAAGCGTCCATTTGAGATGGCCCATATGGATGCCCTTGTCGATCACCAGTCCCTCGATCTGGTGAAACATGGGCGTATGAGTGGCGTCGCTGTCGCTGCGATAGACCCGCCCCGGGGCGATGATCCGAATCGGCGGCGGTTCGGACTGCATCGTCCGGATCTGCACCGGCGAGGTGTGGGTGCGCAGGACCATCGGCCGTTCATGCTCGCCGGCTATGTAGAACGTATCCATCATCGCCCGCGCCGGGTGGGTCTCGGGTATGTTGAGCGCGGTGAAATTGCGCCAATCGTCCTCGATCTCAGGACCTTCGGCGACGGCAAAACCCAAATCGGCGAAAATCTCGGTCAGCTCGTCCATCACCTGACTGACCGGGTGAACCGATCCTCGCGGCGCCACCGCCGCGGGTAGCGACAGGTCGACCCGCTCGGTCGCCAGCCGCCGGTCGAGCTCCGTATTCTCTAGTACAGATTTCCGTTTGGCGATTGCCGCCGTCACGCCTTCGCGCAGCGTATTCAGCCGCGGCCCCTCGACTCGTCGCTCTTCAGGCGTCATCCCGCCCAATGTCTTGAGCAACTGCGTCACCACCCCCAACTTGCCGATGGCGGCCACCCGCACGGCGTCGAGCGCGGCGAGGTCGGCGGCGGAGGCAATGTCCGCTTCGAAACGCGATTGCAGCGGATGGACGGTCACGGCTTTTCCTTGGGGCCTTGGTGGGTGCGGGCTAAAGCAGGAATAAGGGGGCGAAGGCAAGGAGGCGCGATCTGGCCGGCGATTGGCCCCAATTCGACCAGGCCCGCGATTCGTCGACCTTCGCTCTGCTTTAACTCGCAACTCGCAAGATGCTCATCGCGCGCTCAATTCGGGCGCAAGACGTTCTTGGCCAACATCAAGGGTTGGACCGCGCCGACTTGATCGACCGACACAAAAAAGGGCGCCGAAGTCGATCCGGGCGCCCTTTTTTGTTCGCTCAAGCCGCTTTACGCAGCCTTGGCTTCCTTGGCGCCTTCCTTCGGAAGAGCCGCCTTCGCCTGCGCGATGATCGCGCTGAACGCCTCGCCCTCGTGCATGGCGATGTCGGCCAGGACCTTTCGGTCGAGGTCGATGTGCGCCAGTTTCAGCGCGTGCATGAAGGTGCCGTAGGTTAGCCCTTCCGCACGCACCGCTGCGTTGATGCGCTGGATCCACAAGGCGCGGAAGCTGCGCTTCTTTACCTTGCGATCGCGATAGGCGTATTGCCCGGCCTTCTCGACGGCCTGGCGGGCGATGCGGATGGTGTTCTTGCGGCGGCCGTAATAGCCCTTCGCATTCTCCAAGATCCGCTTGTGTTTTGCGCGGGTGGTTACACCCCGTTTGATGCGTGCCATGTTCCGCTAGCTCCTAATTGAGGCCGTATGGCGCCCAAAGCTTAACCCGAGGCGTGTCGGCCCCGGACAAGACTTCGGTGCCGCGGTTCTGGCGGATATATTTGCTGTTGTGGCTGATCAGCCGGTGGCGCTTGCCGGCAACGCCGTGCTTCAGCTTGCCGGTCGCCGTGAGCTTGAAGCGCTTCTTGACGCCGCTCTTGGTCTTGAGTTTGGGCATTTTCGTCTCCTTCATGCGTGTCCTTCGACACGCGACGTTTTCAACCCGCCACGGCAGCCCTACTGGCCGGACCGGTTGTTTTTCCACCAATTGCGGAAGGCGGCGCCTATAAGCGGCGAGTCCCTTCTTGGCAAGGAGAGTCGATATGGACGCAAGCGATCAAGGCCCGACCGGCGGCGTCACCGCCCATCTAACCATCGGCAACGGCCAGGCGGCCGATGCGATCGACTTCTATTCCCGGGCGTTTGGCGCCAGTGAAATCGGCCGTCACATGGCCGACGACGGAAGGCGCATCATGCACGCGCACCTGAAGCTCAATGGCGGTTCGCTGATGCTCAACGACGAATTTCCCGAATTTATGAGCGCACCGGCGACGCCTCCGGGCAGCATCGTCCTCCATCTCCAGGTGCCCGATGCCGACGCCGCTTGGGAAAGAGCGGTCGGCGCCAACGCCGAAGTGATGTTCCCGATGGCCGACCAATTCTGGGGCGACCGCTATGGGCAGGTGAAGGACCCGTTCGGCTTCACCTGGTCAATCGGCGCTCCGAGCGTGAACGCTTAGGCTCTTTCGACCGTCAGAAATCCACCGGGAGCGGGTTTGAGAAGCTCGTCGCTTTGCTCGCGGGGATCGAACCAGCGCCCCCACTCGCTTGGATCGAGCAGGACGATCTGGCGCTGATGATAGGGCGCCACGTCGGGCCCCGGGCTGGTCGTGAGCATAGTGAAGGCTTCGCCGACCGGCGTTGAGCGAGCGATGCCGGCGATGACGATCAAGCCTTGGGTGGCGGATGAAAAAAGCCAGCGATCCTTGCGCTTCTGCTTGGGATCGGCCGGCGTCGTATGCTCATAGAAGCCGTCGGCAACAATCATGCAGCGCCCGTTCGGGAAATTCCTCCCTTCCGACCGAAAATTATAGACCGGCTTGCCATTGGTCGCTGGCCAGCTCCAGCGACGCTCGATCAGTTCGAAGCTCGATTGTGTAGCGCGGACGATCGGGGCGCGGTCGGTGATGCGGATGTCGCGCGGCTCGAAGTTGGGGATGCCTTCGGGGAAAGTCAGCTGGTGGCCGAGCTCGGCAAAGATGCGATGGATTTCGTCGGCGCTTTTGTAGAGGCGGTAGAGGTTGCACATTGCCCTCGGCGCCGCCTAGTCAAACAGACTCGACACGCTGCTCTCGTCGGCAATTCGGTGGATCGCCTCGCCAAACAGCGGGGCGATGGTCAGGCGGCGGATCTTGGCCGATTCGTCCATGTCTTCATGGTAGATGGTGTCGGTCACCATCAGCTCAGTCAGCACACTTGCCGCGACCCGCGCCACCGCCGCGCCTGACAGTACGCCATGGCTGCAATAGGCGATGACCTCGGTCGCACCCTGGTCCTTGAGCGCAGCCGCGGCGTTGCACAAAGTCCCTGCCGAATCGACGATATCGTCGACCAGCACGCAGCAATGGCCCTCGACATCGCCGATGATGTTCATCACTTCGGATTCGCCGGCCCGCTCGCGGCGCTTATCGACGATTGCCAGCGGAGCATTGTCGAGCCGCTTGGCAAGGCCCCGCGCGCGCACCACCCCGCCGACGTCGGGAGACACGACCATCAACTTCTTGTCCGAATAGCGCGCCTGTATATCCGCCGCCATGACCGGAGCTGCCCACAGATTGTCGGTCGGGATATCGAAGAATCCCTGGATCTGCCCGGCATGCAAATCCATCGTCAGCACCCGGTCGGCGCCGGCGGTGGTAATGATGTTGGCAACCAGTTTGGCGGAAATCGGGGTGCGAGGCCCGGGTTTGCGGTCCTGCCGCGCATAGCCGAAATAGGGGATGACCGCGGTAATCCGCTTGGCCGAAGCGCGCTTCAGCGCGTCCATGCAGATTAGCAGTTCCATCAAATTGTCGTTGGTCGGGAAACTGGTCGACTGGATGACGAACACATCTTCGCCGCGAACGTTCTCATGGACTTCGACGAACACTTCCTCGTCGGCGAAACGGCGCACGCTGGCGCCGGTCAGCGGCAGGTCGAGATAATCGGCGATCGCCTGGGCCAGCGGCAGGTTCGAATTCCCGGCGAGCAGCTTCATCCCACGATCCCGTCTGGTGGCCCCTGATCGCCCCTCTGGCAGGAGCAGCCCGGCAGGGCAAGGTTGCGAAGGGCGGGGGGATCGCTACATCGGCCGGCGTGACCGATCGCCTTCGCATCGCCTTGTGCCAGATGAATCAGCGCGTCGGCGATCTTGCCGCCAACGCCGCCGCGATACTTGAGTGGCGGGCCCGAGCTGCGGCCCAAGGCGCCGAGCTGGTGATGGTCCCGGAACTGCAACTGACCGGCTACCCGCCCGAGGACCTGGTGCTCAAGCCCGATTTCGTTCGCCGGACGATGGAGGCAGCCGAGCGCCTGGTCGACGCCACGGCCGACGGCGGCCCCGCGCTGCTGTTTGGATCGATCCATGCCGAGGCGGGATCGAATTACAATGTTTTCATCCTGGCGGAGGGCGGTAAGCTCGTTGGCCGAACGCTCAAGCGCGAGTTGCCCAACTACGGCACCTTCGACGAGAAGCGTGTCTTCGCCGCGGGCCCACTACCGACGCCTTTCAGCTTCAAGGACGTGCGCATCGGCGTTCCGATCTGCGAAGACATCTGGCTCGAAAGCGTCTGCGCCGGGCTTGCAAAGGCGGGTGCCGACCTGCTGCTGGTGCCCAATGCCAGCCCCTACGAACTCGACAAGGACGAGATGCGCCAGAAACTGGCGCGGGCCCGCGCGGTCGAGACCGGCCTGCCGCTAGCCTACCTCAATCGCGTCGGCGGACAGGACGAATTGGCGTTCGACGGGTCGAGCTTCGTTGTCAATGACGATGGCGAGATCGCGGTTCAGCTGCCCGACTGGGAAGAGTCGATGGCGCTGACCGATTGGTTGCGAACTCCCAACGGATGGCGCTGCGAGCCGGGCGAATGCGCGCGCCTCTCGGCTTACCCCGAAGATATCTACCGCGCGATGATGATGGGGCTTAGCGACTATGTCGGCCGCAACGGCTTTCCCGGCGTGATCTTGGGCCTGTCAGGCGGAATCGACAGCGCGCTGTCGGCCGCGGTGGCGGTCGATGCGCTTGGTGCCGACAAGGTGCGGTGCGTGATGCTGCCGTCCAAATACACGTCGGACGAAAGCTTGGAGGACGCCGCCGAATGCGCGCGCCTTCTCGGCGTTCGTCATGACGTCATGCCAATCGTTCCCGGTGTCGAAGCGCTCGACCGAATGCTGCCAGGCTTCGACGGCCTGGCCGCCGAAAACATACAGTCGCGCATCCGCATGGTCCTGCTGATGGCGCTGTCCAACAAGCACGGCCCGATGTTGTTGACCACCGGGAACAAGAGCGAAATGAGCGTCGGCTACGCGACGCTCTATGGCGACATGGCGGGCGGCTATTCGGTCCTGAAGGACGCCTACAAGACGACCTGCTTCGCGCTGTCGCGCTGGCGCAACGAGCATCGACCTCAAGGCGCGCGAGGTCCAAAGGTGGCAGTGATGCCGCAACGGGTGATCGACAAGCCGCCGACGGCGGAGCTTCGCCCCAATCAGAAGGATGAGGACAGCCTGCCGCCCTACGCGATGCTCGACCGCATTCTGGAAGCATTGGTCGAACAGGAGTTGTCGGTAAGCGAGGCCGCCGCCGCGACCGGTGCCGATCCTGCGCTGATCGCCGACATTGAAAAAAAACTGCTCCGCGCCGAATATAAGCGACGCCAGGCTCCACCGGGGGTGAAGATCGGCAGTCGCAATTTCGGCCGTGACCGCCGTTACCCGATCACCAATGCCTTCCACACCAGCTGACGAGGATTCCCTATGTTCCGCACCGTCCTGATTGCCGCGTTGCTGTTCGCCGCGGGCTGCAGCCAGCAAGACAAATCTGGCGATGCCGTTTCGAACGAGGTTGCGATCGAACCTTCGTCGCATGCGACGCGGGCCGCGGTGCCGAGCGTGGAAGGTAGCTGGCGAGTGACGATGATCACGGGAGAGTCCGCGGGAGGAAGACTGACGGCAGCGATCGGGGGCGGAAAGGCCAGCCTCTCGAGCGGCTGCCTGCGCCGCGCCTGGACCTACACCCAAAGCCGCAATTTGGTCGGGTTCACTGCGTCGCCGGGCCAAAGCACCAACTGCGGCCGGACGCCGAGCGCGGCGGAAGAAACTGCCTTTGGCGCGCTCGGCGACGCGAACACGGCGATCTTCGGCAAGGACGGAAATGACGTCACCCTGTCGGGGCCGGGCGGGACGCTGACCCTCGAGCGCCGCTAGCCTTTGCGGCGCGGCCGATGGTAGGGCTCGGCCGATGACCGTCGTCACCCGCTTCGCGCCTTCGCCCACCGGCCAGCTTCATGTCGGCAATATCCGCACGGCTCTTCACAACGCGCTGTTCGCGCGGCAGGAGGGGGGGCGCTTCCTGCTGCGGATCGACGACACCGACCTCGAGCGCAGCCGCGAGGAGTTCGTCGAGGCGATCCATGCGGACCTCGACTGGCTCGGGCTCCATCCCGATGCGGTCATTCGTCAGTCCGAGCGCTTTGCCCTCTACGAACGCGAGTTCGAGCGGCTGCAAGCGGCGGGCCGAGTCTATGCCTGTTATGAAACGCCCGAGGAGCTCGACCTTCGCCGCAAGGTGTTGCTCGGCCGTGGGCTGCCGCCCGTCTATGAACGCAAGCCGGAGGGCGAGCCCGCGCCTGAAGGTGTCGCGCCGCACTGGCGGTTCAGGCTCGACCATGGCGCGCCGATCGAATGGAACGACCTCATTCGCGGCCACCAGAAATTCGATCCTGCGCTGATCAGCGATCCCGTTGTCCGCCGCGCCGACGGCAGCTGGCTCTATCTTTTGCCCAGCGTCATCGACGACATCGATGTGGCGGTCACGCACATCGTCCGTGGCGAGGATCATGTCACCAACAGCGCGGTGCAAATTCAGATGTTCGATGCGCTCGGCGCAGCCCCGCCGCATTTCGCCCATCAAGCGCTGCTGGTCGCCGGCGGTTCGGAAGGGGCTGGCGGCAAGCTTTCGAAACGGCTCGGCTCGACCGGCGTCGATGCCTTGCGCGCGGGCGGGATCGAGGCGATGGCGCTGTTGTCGCTCTTGGCGCGCCTCGGCACGTCGCAGCCGGTCGAGGCCCGAGCCTCTTTCGCCGATCTGGCGGCCGGTTTCGATTTTTCGATTTTCGGCCGCGCGCCTGCTCATTTCGATCTAGCCGAGGTCGAGCAGCTGAGCGCGCGCCTGCTTCACCACCTCGACTATGCCGACGTTGCCGATCGCTTGCCCGATGCGATCGGCGAGGCCGAATGGCAGGCATTGCGCGGCAACCTTGCCCATCTCGGCGAAGCGGCGGCGTGGGTCCCCATCCTTCACGGCGAGATCGCCCCGCCCGAAGTCGTGCCAGACGACAAGGAGTTCCTCGGACGAGCGAGCCAGGCCGCGGCCCGGCTCGATTGGGCCGACGAACCATGGCGGGCGCTGACCGATGCGCTCAAGGCCGCGACCGGGCGCAAGGGCCGGGCGCTGTTTCATCCGTTGCGCGTTGCGCTGACGGGCCGCGACTCGGGACCGGAGATGGCGCTGCTCATCCGACTGATCGGCAAGCAGCGCACGGTCGAACGCCTGTTCCAGGCTTCGCGCTAAGGGAAAGGCACCGCCGTACCATTCCCGCTTGCCAAATGTATTATGTTATGATGTAACATCGCTAGTGTCACGACAGGAGGCTCGTCATGCTTGCATATGCCACCGACACCCGCCCCGCCCGCGCAAAGTCGCCCCGGCTCCTCGTCTTCGTCATCCTCGGCCACCTCGCCGCCGTCGGCGCCCTGCTGACGACCAAGATGGTCCTAGAAGGGCCGGTGATCTCGGACCCGATCGACGTCATCAATATCGACACCCCCAAGCCTCCTCCTCCCCCGCCGCCCGATCCCAGGCCGACGGCCAAGCCGCCGGCCGAGCCCAGCGTGACCCGGGCCGATCCAACCGTGAAAATACCCACTTGGGATCCGCCTATCTCGTTCGACCCGGTCATCAAGGAGCCGGCGTTGCCGACCGGCACCGGAAACGGCAATATCACCGCGATTGATCCGCCTAAGCCCGTGCCCGTCCGCGTCGCTGCCCGCTTCGCCACGCCAGATGCCCTGCTGCGCCCGCCCTACCCGGTGTCGAAAATCCGCAGCGAGGAAGAGGCCTCGCTTCGCCTCAAACTGTCGATCGATGCGCAGGGACGGGTGGTCGCGGTCGATCCGGTCGGCGCCGCCGATCCGATCTTCCTCGCGGCGGCACGACGTCATTTGCTTAGGGCCTGGCGCTACAAACCGGCGATGGATGACGGGGTCGCGGTTCCGTCGAGCGTGGTCATCACCCTGAGCTTCAAGCTCGACAACGCCTGAAGTGTCCCTGGCGCGGGGCTGGCGAACGAGCCAGCCTCGCCCTAAATAGGCGGCGATGGCCATTCTTCCCCCCTCGGTCGGCCCGCGCGCCGCGCTCGCCGATCTGTTCGCCTTCATGCGCCAGCGCAGCCGCGAGCAGGTGCTCGGCCTGATCATGGCGGTCCTGGTGACGACCATCATCCTGATCATTTTCATCGTCGACGCGAAGGTCAATACGGCGCCTCCGCCGCGCGTGGTCTATATCGAAAGTTATGGGCCTGACCGGACCGATGCCGACATCATCGCCGACCAGAAGGAGGCGTCGGAAAGGAAGCACCAGGCCGCGGAAGCCAAAAAGGCCGAGTTCCGCAAACTGGAAAAGCAGCTCGGACTGTGAGCGCCAAGGCCGGCGGCCCCGACCGGCACTGGATGGCCGAAGCGGTCCGGCTCGGCGGAAGTGTGCGCGGCCGCACCGCTCCCAATCCTAACGTCGGCTGCGTGATCGTGTCGGGCGGGAGGATCGTCGGCCAAGGCGCAACCGCGCCCGGCGGAAGGCCCCATGCGGAAGCCGTTGCGCTGGAGGCTGCGGGTGAAGCCGCACGCGGCGCTACCCTCTACGCCACGCTCGAACCCTGCGCGCATCCAAGCGACCGCGGCCCGACTTGCGCTGAACTGATCCCCGAGGCTGGCGTCACTCGCGTCGTGATCGGCCTGCGCGATCCCGACCCGCGCACCGCCGGTGAGGGGATCGCCATGCTGCGCGATGCCGGGATCGCGATCGATGTCCTCGACGAACCCGCCGCCCGCGCCAGCATGTCGGGCTATCTCATGCGCCTCACCGACGGCCGCCCGCGCATCACGCTCAAGCTGGCCCTGTCGATCGACGGCAAGATTGCCCTTCCCTCGGGCGAATCCAGGTGGATCACCGGTGAGGATGCTCGCGCCCACGTCCATCTGGAGCGCGCCCATAGCGACATGATCCTGGTCGGCCGCGGCACCTATCTGGCGGATTCGCCCAAGCTCGATGTTCGCCTTCCGGGCCTCGAAGACTGGTCTCCGCGCCGTGCGCTGCTGACTCGCGGTGAGGCGGTCGAAGGGTGGGAAAAACTGTCGTCACCGCAGGATGTCTACCGGCTTCATGACGTCAACGACCTGCTGGTCGAGGGCGGGTCGGCCACTGCCACCGCCTTCCTTGCCGCCGATCTGGTCGACCGCATTCTCATCTATCGCGCCCCGATCCTGGTCGGCGAGGGGAGAAACAGCATCGGCTATATCGGCCTCGACTTGATCGCCGACGCCCACGGCCGCTGGCGCGCATCCGACGCCGCCCACCTTGGCATCGACCGGCTCGAAGTTTACGAGCGCGTGCGGAGCGAGAGCGGGGACGAAGCCTAATGTTTACCGGGATCATCACCGATATCGGCACCGTTCGCTCCGCCGAGCAACGCGGGGACCTGCGCCTCGTCATCGGCTCGGCTTATGACATGGCGACGGTCGACCTTGGGGCTTCGATCGCCTGCTCGGGCGCCTGCCTGACGGTGGTCGACAAGGGAGCTGACTGGTTCGCAGTCGACCTCAGCAGCGAAAGCATCGCGCGCACCGCGCCCGGCCTGTGGGCGCCGGGCAGCCGCCTCAATCTCGAACGAGCGCTGCGCGTCGGCGACGAGCTTGGCGGCCATATCGTCACCGGCCATGTCGACACGGTCGCGACCGTCGCTTCGGCGATCGAGGTCGGCGGAAGCTGGGCGTTGGCGATTGACGCCCCCCGCGCGTTCGGCGGAGCAATCGCCCCGAAGGGGTCGATCACGCTCGATGGCGTTTCGCTGACCGTCAACACCGTTGAGGACAAGCACGACGTGACCCGCTTCACCGTCAACATCATCCCCCACACCGCCGATCACACCACATTGGGAGTCCTCACTGCCGGGCGCGGTCTGAACCTCGAAATCGACGTGCTCGCGCGCTATCTGCAGCGCATGGCCGACGCGCGAATGTGAAAACCTTTGCTCGAATATCACATTCCCGTGTGATATCGGGAAGTATGTCCGCCAATCTCATCGACCGAATCACATTGCTGGTGGAAACCGGCGAGGCCAGCCGCAGCGGCCTAGCCCGCGCTGCCGGCCTCCACCCCAACAGCTTGCGCAAGCTTGGCGCCTCCGACTGGAACCCCACCGCGGACACGCTCGGGCGGCTCGAGAAATTGCTCGACGGTGGGGTGCAAGAGCTGCTGGTCGGCACGCAGGCGATCATCGACGAGGCGCGCAACGGGCGGATGTTCATCCTGGTCGACGACGACGACCGCGAGAATGAGGGCGACCTCATCATCCCGGCCCAGATGGCGACCCCCGACGCGATCAACTTCATGGCCCGTCATGGCCGCGGCCTGATCTGCCTCGCGCTCGGCAAGGATCGGGTCGACCAGCTCGGCCTGCAGCCGATGGCGCTGATCAACGGCACCCAGCTGGAAACCGCTTTCACCGTCTCGATCGAGGCGCGCCAAGGGGTCACCACAGGTATTTCCGCCGCCGACCGCGCACGAACCATATCGGTGGCGATCGATGCCTCGAATGGGCCTGAGGCGATCGTCTCGCCAGGCCATATTTTCCCCTTGGCGGCGCGCCCCGGCGGGGTACTGGTCCGGGCCGGCCATACCGAGGCGGCGGTCGATGTCGCGCGGCTCGCCGGCCTCAACCCTTCGGGCGTGATCTGCGAGATCATGCGGGAGGACGGCACCATGGCCCGGCTCGACGATCTGATGGAGTTCGCGCGTGCCCACAGCCTCAAGATCGGCACCATCCGCGATCTCATCGCCTACCGCCTCAAGAAAGATCATATGGTCGAGCGCGTTGCCGAAACGCGATTTGTAGCGCGGTCGGGCGCAACCTGGACCGCACAGGTGTTCCGCGACAGTGCGAGCGGCGAGGAGCAGCTGGCGCTGGTTCATGGCGCGATCGATCCGTCGCGGCCGACGCTGGTCAGGATGCATTCGATCGATCTCTTCGCCGACCTGCTCGGTGAAGCCAGCCCGCGCGCTGGGCTGCTCGACGGGGCGATGGCGATGATCGAGGCCGAGGGCGCAGGGGTGATCGTCGCGCTTCACGCTGCCGCGCCCGGTTCGCTGAGCCGCGCCACCGATCTCCGCTCGGGCAAGGGCGGCGAGGCGACGGCGGCGCTGCGCGGATACGGCATCGGCGCGCAGATTCTCGCCGCGCTCGGCATCCACGACATGATCCTGCTGTCCAACACTCGCCACGCCCCAGTTGGCCTCAGCGCCTATGGTCTCGCAATTGTCGAGGAACGCTGCATCGCCAGTTGTGAGGATTGAGGATGGCCCACCTCCTCATCGTCGAAGCGCGCTTCTATGCTCATTTGAATGACATGCTGCTCGCCGGCGCTCGCCGCGCGATCGAGGCCGCAGGGCACAGTCATGAGACGATCACGGTCCCCGGCGCGCTCGAATTGCCCGGCGCGATCGCGCTCGCGGCAGACAGCGGGCGGTTCGAGGCCTTTGTCGCGCTCGGCGTCGTAATTCGCGGTGAGACCTGGCATTTCGAAATCGTCGCCGGCGAAAGCGCGCGCGGATTGATGGCGCTCACTCTGGACGGAATCCCCGTCGGAAACGGCATTTTGACGGTCCAGAACGAAGCTCAGGCGATCGTTCGCGCGGACCCTGCGCAAAATGACAAGGGCGGTGGCGCGGCCGAGGCAGCGCTGGCGCTGCTTGCGCTCAAATCGACCTTCAGCTGAGGCTCAACCACACTTCGTTGCGCCTTAATGGGCCCGGGATTATCGGCGAATTGTAGAAGGCATATTCGGGCTCGGCCTCGCTCGCTTCGCCGCGCCGGGCGAGCCAGCCGCGCAGCCGATCCTCCTGCGCCGCCAGTTCGCGGTCGTCGGGCCTTCCCGAGAAACTCACGATGGCCACCTTGCGCGGCGCCAGCTCGACCAAATCGATGCCGTCGGGCGGCTCGGGCAGATCGTCGGTCGTCCGGCCCGCGGTCATCACGAACCGTGTCCGCCAACCGCCTTCCAGATCGTCATCGAACAGCGGCGGGTCGCTCGCCATCGGGCTGCCGCCATCCTGCATCACCGGCACCGTCATCGGCAACTCCTCGCCGTCGCGAGACTTGGCGAAAATATAGTCGGCGAGCAGGCGAAAACCGTCTGCCAGTGCCCGCTTGCGCGGCCCCTCGACGACCGTTTCGGCGACTGTCATCGCCGGATAATCGCGGATCTGGTAATCGCCGTCGCTGATTAGCGCGCGATAGTCGGGCTCCTCGGTCTGTTTCTCGCGGAAATAATAAACCGCGGCGCCGCCGATCAGCGCCGCGCCGAGCGCAGCCCCTGCGAATATTTCCTTGCGCATGCCCGTCCTCCATCCTTGCTGAAAGACGAACTGGTCAGGCGGCTTCCTGTTCCTTCATTGGCGGATAGTCGGTGCGGGCAGCGCGGTCGCGGGTCAGCGGAGCCCTAAAGACGCCTTGGGAACCTTGAGAGCCCCTATCTCGACCAGGCCCAACAGTCTCGCCATAAGACATTTTTTCAAACGGGCAGGAATGTAAGTTAGTGGCACATCGCGCTCTGCCAACCCCGCATCGTTGGGCGTTCGTCGCGCTGTTGGTCGGCAATGTCGCGCTCGCCTGCGGCCCGTTCCTCGTCCGCCATTCGGGGGTCGGGCCGGTGTCGGCGGGCTTCTGGCGCTTGGCCTTGGCGCTGCCTTTCCTGCTGATCATCGCGCGCATGGCGGGGCAGCCGCTGTACTGGCCCCGCCGCGCGCTGACCATCGCCATCGCATTTGCCGCCTTCTTCTTCGCCGCCGATCTCGCTGCCTGGCACGCCGGCATCTTGTTGACCAAGCTCGGCAACGCGACCCTATTCGGCAATTTGTCGAGCTTTCTGTTCGCTGCCTGGGGCCTATGGCTGGCGCGCCGCTGGCCATCGGCGGTGCAATCGACGGCGCTGGCCCTGGCCGCGCTTGGCTGCGCGCTGTTGATGTGGGGCAGCGCCGAATTGTCGGCGGCACATCTGCGCGGCGACCTGCTCGCCGCCTTCGCCGGGCTGCTCTACACGGGCTATCTGATCCTCGTCGAACGCACGCGCGGAGAGGTCCAGCCGCTCCCCCTCCTCGTCCTCGCCACAATGTTCGGCGCGGCGATGATCCTGCCGCTGGCGCTCGCTACCGGCGAGACGGTCGTCCCGGTCGACTGGAGCAGCGTGTTCGCCCTGGCACTGTGCAGCCAGGTAATCGGACAGGGTCTGCTGGTCTATGCGCTCGGTCATGTCCCGCCGCTGGTGGTAGGCGTGGCCATGCTGACCCAGCCGGCGCTGTCGGCTTTGCTCGGTTATCTCTATTATGGCGAGACGCTGACCGCGCTCGACGGCTTGGGCGCGGCGATGATCGTGATCGCTCTGATTCTCGTCCGCTTGCGCCAGCGCGGCGAGGCGCCCAAATGACACCAATGGCCGACCCGACTCCGCTCGAAGCAATTCGTCTGCGCCTGGCCCTCGCGGTCGGCGAACATGCGGTGTTCGACGGCTGGACCCCGGCGGCGGTCAACAGCGCGGCGGCCCAGCTCGGCATCGACCCGGCCCAGGCACGCCTTGCCTTTCCCAAAAATCCGGCCGCGATGGTCGAAGCATGGATCGATGGCGTCGACGCGGCGATGGTCGCCCATTTCACAACCGAAGTGATCGCGGCGATGAAGGTTCGCGACCGGATACGCTCGATGATCTGGTTCCGGCTCGAAACCGCGGGCGAAGCGCGCGAGGCGGTGCGCACGGCGCTCGCTGTCCTCGCCATGCCGCAAAACGCTGCGCTGGGGCTTCGCACCGCCTGGCGCTCGGCCGATTTGATGTGGCGGCTGGCGGGCGACACCGCGACCGACTTCAATCATTATTCCAAGCGTCTAATCCTGTCGGGTGTCTATGGCTCGACCTTGGTCGCCTGGATCGACGACCAGTCCGAAGCCTGGTCCGACACTGCCGCCTTCCTCGACCGGCGGCTGGCAGGCGTGATGAGATTCGAGAAATGGAAGAGCCAATGGCGTGGTAGCGAGCTTCGCCGGCCGAGCCTCTCGCGCTTTCTGGGTCGGCTCCGATACCCTGCGCGCTGACTCCGGGCTTCCCTTTGCTCGCTGTTAATGATAATCAGTCGCAAATGAAGCCTGCCATCTCCCTCGACGAGCTCAAGCTTGGCCGCCGTGCACTTATCGCCAAGATCGATTGGGCGGCGCTGGAGGCGGGCGACGCCTCGCGACTCCGGCATTTCGGCTTCGACGAGGGTGTGGCGGTCGAGCCCTTGCATCTCGGGCCGTTCGGTAATGATCCGTTGGCGGTGCGGGTTGGGCGCATGACCGTCGCCATTCGCCGCGCCCATGCGCGCGCGGTCCGTGTGATTCCCGAGGCGGCGTGACCCCGCTCCCGCTGATCGCGGTGGTCGGCAATCCCAATGCCGGAAAGAGCGTGTTGTTCAACGCACTGACCGGCGCGCGGCAGAAGGTCGGCAATTATCCCGGCGTTACCGTCGAGCGCCACGTCGGCAAGACCAGCCTGCCCGACGGCATGCCGGTCGAACTGGTCGACCTGCCCGGCGCTTACGGCCTTGACCCGACCAGCCCCGACGAGGCGGTGACCCGCGACGTGCTGCTCGGCAAGCAGGCCGGCGAACGGCTGCCGCAGGCGTTGCTGATCGTGCTCGACGCGTCAAACCTCGACAATCATTTGCGCTTCACACTGCAACTGCTCGATCTCGGATTGCCGACGGTCATCGCCCTCAACATGGTCGACCTCGCCAAGCGCGACGGGCTGATCCTAGACCCGAAGAAACTCGAGGCCGAGCTTGGCGTGCCGGTGGTCGAGACGGTCGCGGTCCGCAAGCGCGGCATCGACGATCTCCTTGCACGGTTCGGCGAAATACTGGTCCAGCCGCGCAAGATTCGCGCCGGCGAAGGACCGAGCCACGACCCGCTCCAGCTCCAGCGCCGGGCGCGCGAGATCGCCCTTGCCGCCATCATTAGCGAGACGCCGACGCGGCGGTTGACCCACCGGCTCGACGGGCTGTTCCTCCATCCGCTGGCCGGTCCGATCATCCTCGCGGCGATATTGTTCGTGATGTTCCAGGCGGTGTTCGCATGGTCGGCGATCCCGGCCGATGCGCTCGAAGGGGTTACGCTAGCCACAGGCCAGTGGCTCGGCGCGGCGCTGCCCGACGGGGTGCTGCGCTCGCTGATCGTCGACGGCCTGTTCGCGGGGGTCGGCGCGGTGATCGTCTTCCTGCCGCAGATCCTGATCCTGTTCCTGTTCATCCTGGTGCTCGAATCGACCGGCTACATGGTCCGCGCGGCCTTTCTGATGGACCGGCTGATGAGTCACGCCGGCCTTTCAGGCCGCGCCTTCATCCCTTTGCTGTCGAGCTTCGCCTGCGCCGTCCCCGGCATCATGGCGACCCGCACCATTGCCGACCCCAAGGACCGGCTAACGACAATTCTGGTCGCGCCGCTGATGACATGTTCGGCCCGGCTGCCGGTCTATACGTTGGTCATCGGCGCCTTCATTCCCGCGCGAAACGTGCTTCCCGGCGTCGGACTGCAGGGCATCATTCTGTTCGGGCTGTACGTTATCGGCGTCGTCGGCGCCTTGCTCGCCGCGCTCGTGCTTCGCCGCACGGTGGTCAGGGGCGGTGGCGGCGCCTTCATGATGGAGCTGCCCAAATATCAGCTGCCGCGCGTTACCGACGTGGCCATTGGGCTGTGGCAGCGCGCGTTGATCTTTTTGAAACGGGCCGGCGGCATCATCCTCACCACTACGTTGATCCTTTGGGCGTTGGCCAGTTTTCCGCAGGCCGGACCGGGCCAGAAACAATCGGATGTATCGATCGCCGGTCATGTCGCCGACGGCATCCACTTCGTCGTCGCCCCGATCGGCTTCAACAAGGATATCAGCCTCGCGCTGCTTCCGGCGATGGCGGCGCGCGAAGTGGCGGTGGCGGCGATCGGTACCGTCTATGCGCTTGACGCCGGTAACCAGAAAGGGCTTGAAACGCTGAGCGATCGGCTGGCCGGCCGCTGGAGCCTGGCCACCGCGCTGGCCTTCCTCGCCTGGTTCGTGTTCGCGCCGCAATGCATCTCGACCATTGCCGTCACTCGGCGCGAGACCAACGGTTGGCGCTGGCCGCTGTTCATGGTCACTTATCTGTTCGTCCTAGCCTATCTCGCGGCAGGGGCGACCTATTGGCTGGCGGTCGCGGCGGGGCTTTAGGCACCGTCACTCGGGAAGTTGGCAGACCAGCTCGACCAGCCGATTATCCGGATCGCGCAGATAGCCGGCGTAATAGTTCGGGTGAATGTGCGGCGCGAGAGCCGGTTCGAGGTCGGTAACGTGGCCGCCCGTGGCCCCCGCTTTCCAGCCCGCGTCGACGACCGCGCGGGTCGGCGCGGCAAAGGCGAAGTGGACGTTGGCCGATGGCTCGCCTTCGATCAGGAAAAGGTCCATTGCCTGTCCCGCGCCGAAGCCTTTCGTCGGCCCGTTCATTTTTAGGGAGTAGCCGAGCGGCGCAAGAACTTCCTCATAGAAGCGGACCGAAGCCTCCATTTTCAGCGTGCGTAGTTCCAAATGGTCGATCATTCCGGCCTATGTCCTTTTCATCTAACTCGACCCTTACGTTTTAGCGCGCACTCCCGCGTGAGTTATGCAAATAAGCTGCAAAAGGCGCAGGATAATTGCCTCATCCTGCCGGAAAGCGAGCGAACCATGCGCAATCCGCCTTGCGACAAACTGGATCGGGAACTGCTTGTCGCCGTCCAGCACGATGGCGCACTGACAAACGAGCAATTGTCCCGGAAAATTGGCCTATCGCCATCTGCCATTCAGCGGCGCCTCCGCCGCCTCGAGGCTACCGGGACAATCGAGCGCAGGGTCGCGATCGTCGACCCCTCAAAGGTCGGCTATGGCGCATTGTTCGTTGTCGCGGTGGAGGTCGAACGCGAACGGCAGGAGCTTGTTCAACCGCTGCGCGCCTGGCTGCGTTTCGAACCGGCGATTCAGCAGGCCTATTATGTGACCGGGGGTACCGATTATGTGCTGATCGTTACCGCCCGCGATATCGGCGAGTTTGATTCCTTGATGTCCCGCATGATGGTCGAGAATAAGAATATCCGCCGATTCACCACCAATGTCGTGATGAGCGCGATCAAGCGAGGGTTGTTCGTCCCCGTCGCATAAGCTTCGCCTTGCGGTCGGGGAATTGCCCGTCTAGCGATCGTGTGATCGAACGATGGAAGGTACAGCGATGGCCGGCGTGAACAAAGTGATTTTGGTCGGCAATTTGGGCCAGGATCCCGAATCGCGGTCGTTCGCCAACGGCGGCGAGGTCGTCAATTTGCGCATCGCGACGTCAGAGAATTGGAAGGACCGTGACGGCAACCGACAGGAACGGACCGAATGGCACTCGGTCGCGATCTTCAACGAGAATCTCGGCCGGGTCGCGAAATCCTATCTGCGCAAGGGCAGCAAAGTCTATATCGAAGGCCAGATTCAGACCCGCAAATGGCAGGATCAGTCGGGCGCCGACCGCTACACTACCGAAGTCGTGCTACAGAAATTTCGCGGCGAACTGGTCCTGCTCGATGCGCGCGGCGAAGGTGGCGGGGGCGGTGCATCGGGCGGCAGCTTTGACGACGCCGCGTCGGGCGGCGGGTTTGGCGGTTCGGCCTATGGTGGCGGCGGCTCGAAGCCCCAGTCGCGCCCGCAGCCTGCGGCGTTCGACACCGACCTCGACGACGACGTGCCGTTCTAAGTCGGGCCGTTCCAGGTCAGGTTTCGCTCATCTTGCCCTTGAGCGCGGCCAAAGCGGCAAACGGGCCGGCTTCTTCCTCGCTCAGTACACCCGCCTCGTGCAGCGCCGTGTCGGCGTCGGCGCTTCGTGGATAGGGAGTGAGCGTCAGCGCGAGTGTGTCGGCGATGGCGCCGCCGAGGTCGATCGCCTGACCGTCATGGAACAGTGTGTCGAGTTCCGCGGCGCCCAATTCGATTTCCTCTGCGCTTCCCGGCGGGGGAGCCGGAACGAACAACAGGTCGAACGCCTCGTCGACATGCTCAGGAACCGGCTCGCCCGTAGCGACGCAGGCTTGAGCCAGCGACGCCTTCAATCGTCCGGAAGCGCGGATTCGCTCGCCGTCGCGAAATACTACGACATGCGCATCGAGCCGGTCGAGCGACAACAGGCGCAACCGCTCGGCAATCGCCGCGCATTCAGCCTCGTCGGCGGTGATGTCGATCCGCTCGCCGTCGCGGATCCGGTCGAGCGTCAGCCGATGGGCGAAATCGCTCACGCGATACGGCCTTCAATCAGGTTCCGGTCGACGGCCCCGCCGAGCCCCTCGTCGAACCGGCGCAGCGCTTCGGTCGTATAGGTCACAGCGCTTTCCACCGATGGTGGCGAATCGCGATAGATGCTGAACGATACCGCCTCGTCCCAGCCGATCTCACCGCTACGGGCGCGTCGCCAGCGATCGACTCGGGCGGCCAGGGCCCCGACCATCGATCGCACCTGCTTGCCGATAGAGGGGTCGCCAAACCCTTCCTCGCGCATTTGCGCGTCCATGTCGGCGATGAAGCTTTCGGTTAGCGCGACCGAATGACGGACGGCCGCCTCGCCGCCCTCCTCCAGTCGCAAGATGGTCAGCGCCGTGAGGCTGGCCAGCACCGCGAATCGGCCGTCGAGCGAGTCGGCGACGCCGCCCTCGACATACCAGGCCGGGCGCCGGGCCTCGGCCACCACCGCGGCGTAGAGCGCTCCGGCATCGGCACCCTTGGGACGCAGCATGGCCATGATTGAGCGCATCGCTTTTCTCCTTTTGGCGACAGCGGCTTGCGCGGGCCGCCTTGGTCCGCATATTGAGCGTCGGCGGGCAAGTGACAAGCCGCGCCGATCCTGTGGAGATGAATGAATGGCCAAGCGCAGTTTTGCAGCGATTCTCGGGCTGGGACTGGCGCTGACCGCCTGCGCCGGGATTCGCGACCATCGCGGGTTCGTGCTCGACCAGGCGCTGGCCGACGGCATTCAGGTCGGCGTCGATAACAAGGATTCGGTGGCGAAAACGCTCGGCCGGCCAACCTTTACCGGCCAGTTCGACCCCAACGAATGGTATTATGTCTCCCGCGACACGTCGACGTTCGCGTTCCGCGAGCCGCGCGTTACCGAGCAGAAAGTGCTGCGCGTCAACTTCAACCAGGCCGGTAACGTCGTAGCCGTCAGCAAAAGCGGTAAGGAACTGATCGCGTCGGTAGATCCGGCGGGCGACAAGACCCCGACGCTGGGCCGCAAGAAGAGCTTCTTCAACGAACTGTTCGGGAATATCGGCACCATCTCGCAGCCGGGCCTTCCGGGATCGCAGAAACAGTAGAAGCGCTCGCGGCGCTTGTCGCCGCTCGGCGTCATCGCCTAAGCCCGTCGGCATGACCGCGACCCCAGCCGGCATGACCTATGCCGATTATTTGCACCTCGACGCGATATTGTCGGCCCAGCAACCGCGCTCCGAGCTGCATGACGAAATGTTGTTCGTCATCATTCATCAGACCAAGGAATTGTGGCTGAAGCAAATGCTTCACGAGGTGAAGCTGGCCTGCTTGCTGATCCGCGAAGACCGCTTTCCCGAGGCGTACAAGGCGCTGTCGCGGATCAGCCGCATCTGGACGGTGATGACCCTGTCCTGGGACGTGCTCGCGACCCTCACCCCGGTCGACTATAACGCGTTTCGCGATGTGCTCGGGACCTCGTCGGGTTTTCAGTCAGCGCAGTTCCGCGAGCTGGAGTTCCGGCTGGGGATCAAGGATCCCAAATATCTCGATTTTTTCGAAGGCGGCGTCGAATCACAGGGAAAGCTTCGAAACGCGCTCGCCGAGCCGTCGCTGTGGGAAGAGGCCAACGCGGCGCTCGCCCGGGCGGGTTTTGCGATTGCGGACGAAGGCTCGGTGCGGTACGCATGGCTTGAGATTTATCGCCGTCCGGATGAATATTTCGGCCTCTATCAACTGGCCGAAAAGCTGGTCGATCTCGACGATGCCTTCGCCGCTTGGCGGCACAAGCACATGCTGACGATCGAGCGGATCATCGGCATGAAGAAGGGCACCGGCGGGTCGGCCGGGGTCGCCTATCTCGCCTCTACCCTGACCAAGCGCGCCTTTCCCGAACTATGGTCGCTGAGGACCGAACTTTGAGTTTCAAGCCGCTCTTTTCAAAGAGCCTAGCCGCGGCACCGCAACGCCTTCACCTCGCCGCGCACAGCCATCATCTGTGGCCCGACGCCTCGTTCGAAGGCCAGGTCGCATGTTGGGAGGATGCCGCGCGCCTTGTCGACCGCAAGTGGGATCGGGTGATGGGCGAGGTGTGGTCCGAGGCACAAGCCCATGTCGCCGCCGAGCTTGGCAGCGGCGACCCATCGGCGATCGTCTTCGCCGCCAATACCCACGACTTCCTCCTTCGCCTCGCCGCCGCCTGCCCGCGCCGGGACGGTCCGCCGCTGCGCGTCTTGATGAGCGACGGCGAATTTCACTCCGCGCGACGGCAGATGGCGAGGTGGGAAGAATCGGGCGACATCGTGCTCACCAAGATCGCCGCCGAGCCGTTCGACGATTTTTCGGCGCGCTTCCTCGCTGCGGCGTTGCGCGGCGGTCACGACCTGATTTTGGTCAGCCAGGTTTTGTTCGGCAGCGGCCGCCTGTTCGATGAGGTGGCCAGTCTTGCGGGCCTCGCGGCGTCCGATGGGCCGTGGGTAGTGATCGACGGCTATCACGCGTTTATGGCGATCGAGACGCCGGTTTCCGCCGAGATCGCCGCGTCCGCCTTCGTCCTCGCCGGCGGCTATAAATATGCGATGGCCGGCGAGGGGATGGCCTTCATGCATTGCCCGCCCGGCTTCGGCCCACGCCCGCCGCTGACCGGATGGTATGCCGAGTTCGACGATCTGACGCTGGCGCCCGGCCTGGTCGGCTATGCGCCGGACGCGATGCGGTTTATGGGCGCGACGTTCGACCCGTCGGCACTTTATCGTTTCAATGCGATTCAGCGAATGCTGGACGAAAATGGTCTCGATACCGCTCGCATCTCGGCGCGTGTCGCGACGCTCCAGGGCCGGTTGCTCGACGTCATCGCCGACACCGCGCTGGGCCGGGCCGAGCTGCTGAACCCGCTCGGCGGCACGTCCCACGCCAGGTTTCTCGCCTTTCGCAGCCCCCGTGCTCAGCGCTGGTGCGGCGAGTTGATGAACGCCGACTGCATCACCGATGTGCGCGGAGACGTGCTGCGCATCGGCCTTGGCCTCTACCATGACGAAGGTGATATCGACGCCTTTGCCACACTGGCGGCGGATCTCGACTAACGAGCCGAAGTACAAATATGCCGCCAGCGGGCGGTGCTCGGCGGACCTTCACCCTGCGCCTCACCACGCGCTACTGAGGGCTCTCGCGACGGGCGGCTCTAGCGCCGCCCGTCGCTCGCCGCTAGCACGGCGGTCAAGAGGAGCGCGACGTGATCGACAGCGACGACACTCACGCGGTGCGTGGCCGCAATTTGATGATGGCGATGCTGGTCCTCGCCTACACGCTCAACTTCGTCGACCGGCAGATCATCGGAATTCTCGCCGAGCCGATCAAGGCGGACTTGAAGTTGACCGATGCTGAGCTTGGCTGGATGGGGGGCACCGCTTTCGCATTATTTTACACCGCGCTGGCCATTCCGTTGGCGATGCTTGCCGACCGCAAGGACCGCAGCTGGATCATCGCCATCGGCCTCGCCTTGTGGAGCGCGGCGACCGCGGCGTGCGGGTTGGCAGCCAATTTCTGGCAGTTGTTCGCCGCGCGGATGAGCGTCGGCATCGGCGAGGCGGCCGGGGTCGCCCCGGCCTATTCGCTGATTACCGACTATTACCCACCACAGCGCCGCGCCCGAGCCCTCGCCATCTTTTCGCTCGGCATTCCGCTGGGCGGTGCCGCCGGCGTGCTGTTCGGTGGGCTTATCGCGGCCCGGATCGACTGGCGCTACGCCTTCCTGATCATCGGTCTGCTCGGCGTCCTGTTCGCACCCTTGTTCAAATTCATCGTGCGCGACCCCGGTCATGGCCGCTCCGAGGAGGGTCCGCGCGTCGCCGCGCCCGCGCTCGGCCTGGTGTTCCGCACGATCGCCTCCAAGCCCGCCTTCTGGCTGCTCAGCTTCGGCGCCGGCACCGCCAGCCTGGTTTCCTACGGTCTCGCCTTCTGGATCCCGAGCATATTGGCGCGTAGCTATGGCCTCGACCTCACCGAACGCTCCTTGCTGTTCGCCGCCATCCTGCTGATCGGCGGGGCCACCGGAATTTGGCTCGGCGGCGTCGCCGGCGACCGGCTTGGCAACGCCCATCCGCGGGGCTACGCGCTAGTCCCGGCGGTGGCTTTTGCCATCACCCTGCCTGCCTATCTTCTCGCGTTCTCCACTCAGACGTTATGGCTCTCGTCACTGCTGTTCCTCGTCCCCGGGGCGCTTGGGCTGATGTGGATTGGCCCGGTGGTGACCGCAATCACCAGGCTGGTCCCGCCGGAAATGCGCGCGACCGCCGCGGCCCTGTACCTGTTCATCCTCAATCTTATAGGCCTCGGCCTCGGATCGACCGTCATCGGCGCTATCTCGGACGCGTTGACGGTCCGCTTCGGCGATGAGGCGTTGCGCTACTCGGCGATGGCAACGACCAGCCTTTACGCGCTTGCCGCGCTGCTGATGTGGCTCGCCTCGCGGCGGCTGTCGCGCGACCTTGAGCCCAGCCTTTCGCCAGCATGAACGACGGAACGGAGCGCCTTTCGAGCCGTTGACCGGGCTCGAAGGAGATTACTCATGACCAAGTGGATGCTTGCTGCCGGCGCGGCTGCGCTGGCTATTTCTACGCCCGCCCTCGCTCAGAAGGGCGGCCACGGCGGCGACAAGGGACAGGGCGGCGGCCAGCCGGCCAAGGCGGAACATGGCGGCGGCGGCCAGGCCAAGGCTGATCGTGGCGGCGGCGACATGCGCGGTGGCGGTCAGGCGATGAAGGCCGACCGCGGCGGACATGGCGGTGGCGCTATGCAGCACGCCGATCGCCAAAAGGCGGCGCACATCCAGCGGCAGGAGTCGCGCGGGAATGGCAAGGTGTTTGCCGGGCGTGGCAACGATCACGTCAAAGTAAACGCTAAAAGCAACCGCGGTGCCGAACGCGTGCTCGTGGGCGACGTCAATCGTGGTAACGACCGCATTGCCGCTCGCGATTTCGACGGCGACCGCAGCTTCGTACCGCGCTGGAACGCGAATGGGCTCGTTCGCGGGTTCGACGATGGGTGCCCACCGGGCCTTGCCAAGAAGAACAACGGCTGCCTGCCTCCGGGCCAGGCGAAAAAGCTGGTCGGGACATTGCTGCCGGCCTCCATCCTCGGGCAGTCGCTCGTCGGGCCGTACCGTGACTGGTACCGCGATGACGCCAACTACCTCTATCGCAGCGACGACAATTATATCTACCGGGTGCGCCGCAACGGCGGATTGATCGACGCATTGTTCCCGTCTTACGACCGCAACTATTATTATTATCCGGTCGGGATGCAGTACCCGCAGGACTATAATTATTACAACATTCCCCAACAGTATCAGAGCTTTTACCCTGACGGTGGGGACTATTCGTATCGCTATGGCGACGGCGCGATCTACCAGGTCAACCGCTCGAACGGGTTGATCGGCGGAATCGCCGCTCTGCTGGCAGGCGACCTTGCGGTCGGGCAGCAGCTGCCCCAGTCCTACGGCGCCTACAATGTGCCGTTGGACTATCGCGATCGCTATTTTGACACGCCGGACAACATGTACCGGTACAATGATGGCAACATCTATCGGGTCGATCCGACGACGCAGCTGATCACCGCGGTGATCAACGCGATCGTCTAACGATCTAAGGTGCCGCGCGAGCGCATATCGGCTCGCGCGGCACAACTGTTCCCGCGACGCGAGATTGGAGAATATGAATGATCCGTATCCGGATGACGACTGGTGGCGCGCTGGCGCTTCTGCTGGTGCTCGGTGCGTGCGATCAAAAAGCAGGCGAAGCCGCGCCCAAAACCGAGGCCGCCCAGGAAGCGGCGGGCAAGTCGACCCTCGCTGACGGACTTGGCGATGCGTCCAAATTCACCGCCGCGGCCAAGGCGGCCGGGCTCGACGGCACTTTGGCGGGGCCTGGTCCTTACACCGTGCTGGTGCCGAGCGACGCGGCGTTCGACAAGCTCCCAGCTGGGGCGCTCGACGGGTTGATGAAGGAAGACGCCCGGGCCGAACTGACCGGCGTCTTGACCTATCATATCCTGCCCGGGACGATCCTCGCAGCCGACATCGGCAAAGCAATCGACGCCGGTAAGGGCAAGGCGCTGCTCGCGACGATGGCCGGCGGCACGCTGACCGCCACCCGCGACGGCAAGGATATCATCATCTCGGACGCGGCCGGGACCAAGGCGCGCATCACCGGCGCCGACGAGGAGAAATCCAACGGCATCATCCACCGCATCGATGCGGTGCTGATGCCGAGCTAATCGTCCCCGGCTACACCGATTTTGCGCTTCCTCCCCCGCCCCGTCTCGCTATAACGAACCGGCAGACGCGGCGAAGGGGTTAGGTTCACAATGAAGGCGACGATCGAACGGACGACCCTCCTCAAAACCCTGGGCCATGTCCAGTCGGTGGTCGAGCGGCGCAACACCATCCCGATCTTGTCCAACGTGCTGATCGAGGCGCGCGACGACGGCTCACTGCGGTTAATGGCCACTGACCTTGATCTGCAGGTCGACGAAAGCGTCCCCGCGCAGGTCAGCCAGGCCGGCGCGACGACCGTCTCGGCCCACACCTTCTTCGACATCGTCCGCAAGCTGCCCGAAGGCAGTCAGGTCGAAATCTCCGCCGCCGAGGGCAAGATGCAGGTTCTCGCCGGCCGCGCCCGCTTCAACCTGTCGACCCTGCCGCGCGACGATTTTCCGGTCATCGCCGAAGGCGAGCTTCCGACCCGCTTCGAGCTGCCCGCCCAGACGCTTCGCCAGATCATCGACAAGACACGCTTCGCCATCTCGAGCGAAGAGACACGCTATTATCTGATGGGCATCTTCCTCCACGTCGCCGACGAGAAGCTGAAGGCGGCCGCGACCGACGGCCACCGACTCGCCCGCGTCACCGTCGACAAGCCCGACGGTGCCGACGGCATGCCCGACATCATCATCCCCAAGAAATGCGTGGGCGAATTGCGCAAATTGCTCGACGAGGTCGAGGGCACGGTCGAAGTTTCGCTGTCGCCTACCAAGGTCCGCTTCGGCCTTGGCGCCGCGGTGCTGACCTCGAAGCTGATCGACGGCACCTTCCCCGACTATAATCGCGTCATCCCGACCGGGAACGACAAGCTGCTCAAGCTCGATCCGAAAAGCTTCATGGCCGGGGTCGATCGCGTCGCCACCATCGCCAGCGAGAAAACCCGCGCGGTCAAGATGGCGGTCGACCGCGACAAGGTGACGCTCAGCGTGACCAGCCCCGAAAACGGTCTCGCGGTCGAGGAACTCGCCGCCGATTATGGATCGGACGCGCTCGAAATTGGCTTCAACGCCCGCTACCTGATGGACATCCTTCATGAAATCGACGGCGACAGCGTCGAGGTCCATCTGGCCGACGCCGCCGCGCCGACCCTGCTGCGCGAAAACGACAAATCCAACGCGCTCTACGTGCTGATGCCGATGCGGGTATGACGGTTTGCCGCCAGTGGCGCGGCTGGACCACGCCCGAAAACGCCGCGGTTTATGAGGGGATTGTTCGCGGCGAAGTCATCCCCGGCATCGAGACGCGCAAGATCCCCGGATTTCGCCATATCGACCTGATGCGCCGCGACCTGGGCGACGAGGTCGAGTTCCAGACATTGATGTGGTTCGACAGCATCGACGCGATCGTCGCCTTCATGGGCGAGGATTATACGGTCAGTCACGTCCCCGCCGCTGCCCGCGCGGTCCTGACCCGCTTCGACGCCTATGCGGTCCATTATGAGGTGCTCGACCAGCGGACGCAGTAAGGCGAAGCGCAGTGCAATGCTGGGCATGCGCGGGCATCGGCTCTAAGCCGATCGTGTGCCGCTCACCCGCCTCTCGCTCACCGATTTCCGCAATCATCGCGACGCGTTGATCGAGCCGGGGCCGGGGTTTGTGCTGCTCTCGGGCCCAAACGGCGCGGGCAAGACCAATGTGCTGGAGGCGGTGTCGCTGCTGACGCCGGGGCGCGGGCTTCGTCAGGTTTCGATCTCGGACATGGCGCGCAGCGAGGGTCCGGGGGGTTTTGGAATAGCAGCCAAGCTCCAGTCGTTCGCCAACACGAACGGAGTTGTGGAGCTGGGGACCGGCGCATCCCCGACCGCCCCAGATCGCCGCCAGGTTCGCATCAACGGTACCCCAGCCTCGGTCAATTCTTTGAGCGAATGGCTCTCGGCTCTGTGGCTCACCCCGGCCATGGACCGTTTGTTCGCCGACAGCGCCGGGAATCGCCGCCGTTTTCTCGATCGCCTCACCCTTGCGCTCGATCCCGGTCACGCCACGCACGCGGCGCGTTACGAGGCGGCAATGCGGGCGCGCAACAAGTTGCTCGCCGAGCCAGAGGGGGCTGATCCGCACTGGCTTGCTGCGCTGGAGGTCGGCATGGCGGAGCATGGGGCGGCGCTTGGCAAAGCCCGCGCCTGCACCGTGGCAGCGTTGACCGAAGCGATGGCCGAGCTGCCCGACGACGATTTCCCGCGCGCCGCCCTCGCGCTCGATGGCTGGAATGGCGGAGCGCTCGCTACCGACCTCAAGGCCAGCCGCGGCCGGGACGCCGCCGCCGGCCGCGCCACCGTTGGCCCGCACCGACAGGATCTCGCCGTCACCCATGTCGCCAAAGGCCAACGCGCCGCGCGCGGCTCGACCGGCGAGCAGAAGGCGCTGCTACTCGGCCTCGTCCTCGCTCATGCCGAGCTGGTGGCCGACTGTCGCGGGGCGCCGCCGATCCTGTTGCTCGACGAAGTCGCCGCACACCTCGACCCGGCGCGCCGCGCCGCGCTGTTCGCCCGCCTTGAGGGACGCGGCCAGGTGTGGATGACCGCGACGGAGCCCAACCTGTTCGCCGACATCGGCCCCTCGGCAAGCCGGTTTCATGTCGAGGCTGGAGCGATTTCACCCGCCTGACTGGACTTTTAATCTTTTCGCTCTATATCGCACTGCAACACGAGACGCCTAGCAAGCGGCGTGATCGGTCTCCCAGGAGGTCCCGGCCCGCGTCTCGACCCAGCTTTTCAAGCTTCCCATTTCACGCGGGGTGCTCAACCAACCCCGGATCGGACCGCGCCTAAAAAGCGCGGCCGCTCTTTTTGCATATTGGACTTTTTGTGACTCAATTCACCGACCTTGGGCTCTCGCAGCCGCTCCTCGACGCGCTCGCGACGAAGAATTATTCGACGCCGACGCCGATCCAGGTGCAGGCCATCCCGACCGTGCTGACCGGACGCGACCTGCTCGGCATCGCCCAGACCGGGACCGGCAAGACCGCGGCGTTCATGCTGCCGTCGCTCGACCGGCTGGCCGCCAACCGCGTCCACCCGATCCCGGCGCGCATCCGCATGCTGGTGCTCGCCCCGACCCGCGAACTCGCCGCGCAAATCGCCGAAAGCGCTCGCACTTATGCGCGCAACATCAGCTTGACCGTCGGCGCGATCTACGGCGGCACCGCACCGCGCAAGAGCGTGCGTGACGTCGCCCGCGGCCTCGATGTGCTGGTTGCCACGCCCGGCCGGCTGCTCGACCTGGTCGATCAGCGCGCGATCGATTTGAGCCGCCTCGAGATCCTCGTCCTCGACGAGGCCGACCAGATGCTCGACCTGGGCTTCATTCACGCCCTGAAGCGGATCGTTCAGCTCGTCCCCAAGCAGCGTCAGACTTTGTTCTTCTCGGCGACCATGCCCAAGGCGATCCGTGCCCTGGCCGATGCCTACTTGACCAACCCGGCCGAAGTCGCGGTTCGCCCGTCGGCGACCACTGCCGAGCGTATTGCCCAGACTGTCACTTACGTGAACCAGGCGGAAAAGGCCGCGCTGCTGACCTTGTTCCTCCAATCGGAAAAGCGCGAACGCACGCTGGTCTTCAGCCGCACCAAGCATGGCGCCGACAAGATCGTCCGTCAGCTTATAGCGGCCGGGCTCCAGGCCTCCGCGATCCACGGCAACAAGTCGCAGCCGCAGCGCGAACGCGCTATCGCCGCGTTCAAGTCGGGTCACGCCCCGGTGCTGATCGCGACCGATATCGCCGCGCGCGGGATCGATATTCCGGGCGTCAGCCACGTCGTCAACTTCGACCTGCCCGACGTTCCCGAACAATATGTCCACCGCATCGGCCGCACCGCGCGCGCCGGGGCGGAAGGCATTGCCATCGCTTATTGCGCGCCCGACGAGCGGGTCAATTTGCGCGACATTGAAAAGCTGACTCGATTGAAGCTCGATGTGGCCCCGCTGCCCGAGGGCTTCGTCGCGGCGGCCCAGGCCCTGAAGGCGCTTAAGCTGCCAGCCCCGGTGCGCGAAGAGCATGGCGGACGCGGCGGCGGCTATCGCGGCGATCGCAACGATCGCGGTGGCGAGCGTCGCTTCGCGCGTCCCTCGGACCCGCGCGTTGCGATCCAGCCGACCGGCGATCGTCGTCCCGACGCTTCTGCTCGGCCAAAGCCCGCCTATCGTCCCGACCGTGCCGCTCGTCCCGACGATGCGCCGCGCCGCGAATATGGCGCGTTCGGGGAAGCGGCTCGCCGCGATCAGCCCGGCCAGCGCCGTGACGGCGCCCCGCGTTCAGATCATGGTTATCGTGGCGACCGCCCGGCCCGCCCGGCGCATGATGGCCAGCGCCGGGACAGCGCGCCGCGTGCCGATCACGGCCAGCGTTCGGACCAGGGCCAGCGCCGCGACGGCGCTCCGCGTACCGAGGGCCAGCGCCATCCGCAGC
>NZ_JACDDV010000084.1 GCF_013816785.1 Sphingomonas sp.
AGCCGGCCCAGCCGGGCCCACCAAGGACGTGATCGCCGAGGCGGGCCTCGCCGCGCTGTGGCTCGCCGCCGCGCTCGCCGCGCTGCAACTGGCGCTCTCGCTAGGGCTGGCCGGCGAAGACGGTCGACGGGTCGCCACCGTTCGCGCCGTCGCGGTCGGGCAGGGGCTGCTGACTCTCCTCGCCTTCACCGCGCTGATCGCGCTGTTCTTGCGGTCCGACATGAGCGTGCTGCTGGTCGCCGAGAATAGTCACAGCCAGAAGCCGTGGATCTACAAATTCGCCGGAACCTGGGGCAATCACGAGGGCTCGATGCTTTTGTGGGTGACGGTGCTCGCCCTCGCTGGCGCGGTCGTCGCGCTATTCGAGCGCCGCCTCGACCAGCGCACCTTGGGTGTGAGCTTCGCCGCGCAAGCCGCACTGGCGCTTGGGTTTTTCGCGTTTCTCCTGATTGCCTCCAACCCCTTCGAGCGGCTCAATCCGGCGGCGATCGAGGGGCGGGGGTTGAACCCGTTGTTGCAAGATCCCGGCCTCGCCTTTCACCCGCCGACACTTTATCTCGGTTATGTCGGGCTGTCGGTGGCCTTCAGCCTTGCAGTCGGCGCGCTCGTTACCCGCCAAGTCGGCCCGGCGCTTGCCCGGGCGATGCGGCCATGGGTGCTGGGCGCTTGGGTCTTGCTCACGCTCGGCATCACCGCCGGCAGCTACTGGGCCTATTATGAACTCGGCTGGGGCGGCTGGTGGTTCTGGGACCCTGTCGAGAATGCTTCGTTAATGCCGTGGCTCGCGGCGACCGCGCTGTTGCACAGCTTAAACGTCCTCGCCGCGCGTGGCGCGCTTCGTGCCTGGACGATGATGCTTGCCGTCATCGCCTTTTCGATGTCGATGGTCGGCACGTTCCTGGTCCGATCGGGGATTCTGACTTCGGTCCACAGCTTCGCGGTCGATCCGACGCGCGGGACTTTCATCCTCGCCCTGCTCGCCCTCTATGTCGGCGGCGCGCTGACCCTGTTCGCCGTGCGCATCGCGACGGTCCAGGAGGGCGCTCCGTTCGAGATTGTCAGTCGCGAAGGCGGGTTGGTCGCCAATAATTTGCTCCTTTCGGTCATCCTCGGCGTGGTTTTCGTCGGCACGCTTTATCCGATTTTTGCCGAGGCGTTGTCGGGCGACAAGCTGTCGGTCGGGCCGCCGTATTTCAACAGCGTTGCCAGCCCGCTTGCGCTGGGCCTCGCCGCACTGATGATGATCGCGCCCCAGCTACGCTGGCGCCGCGACAACGCGCCGGTTCTGCCGCGCCTCCTGCCCGGCCTGCTGGTCGCGCTGGCGGCGCTTGGCCTGATCATTGCCCTCTCGCCTGACCTCGGCTGGCTCGAGCGGTTTGGCCTCTCGATCGGCGCTGGCCTCGTCCCGGCTAGCGTCTTGCCGCTGTTTGGTCGCTCGCTGCGCCGCACTCCGCTTGCCACCTGGGGCATGGTCGTCGCTCATCTCGGCGTCGCGGTTGCCATTCTCGGGGCCGCGGCAAACAGTGGCTTCACCCGCGAAACGCTCGCGGCCGTTCGACCGGGCGACAAGGTTGCGGCCGGCCCATGGCTGGTCGAGTTCCGCCAGATATCCGCGCTCGCCGGGCCCAATTGGACCGCGCTCGAAGCCGAGCTGCGCGCCTCGCGCGGAGCCGGAGTAACGGTCCTCAAACCGCAAAGCCGCACCTTTACCGACCCGCCGACCACCACTAGCGAGGCGGCGATCGACACGGTCTGGAACGGGCAGCTCTACACCGTGCTGGGCGAGCAGGACGGGCAAGGCCGCTGGCAGTTGCGCCTGTGGTGGAAGCCGTTCGTAACCTTGATCTGGCTCGGCGGCGCGCTGATCGCGTTCGGGGGCGCCTTAGCCCTGCTCGGCCGCTGGTGGACCGGTCGCCGCGGTCGCCGCCGCGTCGAGGAGGCCGAGCTGTGAGCCACAGGCTTCGCTTCTTGCCGTTGCTCCTGCTGGTGGTCTTCGTCGGCGCGGTCGCGTGGCGGCTTGCCAATCCGATGGACGAGCGGATCGCCTCGCGCATGATCGGTCAGCAGGTGCCGGCCTTCGCGCTATCGCCCGCGGTCCCCGGTAAGCCCGGCCTTGCCTCTGCCGACCTCGTTGCCGGGCAGCCGCGCCTGGTCAACGTTTTCGCCAGCTGGTGCGTGCCGTGCGTCGCCGAAGCCCCGCTACTCCTAGAACTGAACCGCCGCGGCGTGCCGATCGAGGCGGTGGCGGTGCGCGACAAGCCTCAGGATGTCGCCTCCTTCCTCGCCCGCCATGGCGACCCATTCGGCGCGATCGGCTCCGACGCCGACAGCCGGGTCCAGCTCGACTTGGGTTCATCGGGCGTTCCGGAAACTTTCGTTGTCGATGGCCGTGGCGTGATCCGCTATCAGCATATGGGACCGATCGAACCCGGCGATCTCACCACCATCCAGCGGGAATGGGAGGCCGCTAGGTGACTCGCTGGCTAGTCCTCCTCGCTCTCGTCGCCGCGCCGGCGTTGGGCGACGGCAGCCTGCCGCCATCACCCTATGCCAATCGCCAATTGGCGAACCCGAGCCAGGAGGCAGAGGCGCAGGCGCTGATGGAGGAGCTGCGCTGCCTCGTCTGTCAGGGCCAGTCGATCGCCGACAGCAATGCCGAGTTGGCCGGCGATATGCGCGCGCTGGTTCGGCAACGGATTGCCGCGGGTGAAAAGCCCGAAGCGGTTCGATCCTGGCTGATCGGCCGCTACGGCGATTGGGTCAGCTATCGCCCGCCGTTCGAGCCGCTGACCTGGCCACTATGGGGCGCTCCACTATTGCTGCTCGCCGCGGGCGTCCTCTTGCTCCGCAAGCGGCTGGTCAGGCGGCGGCGATGACTGCCTATCTGTGGCTTGCGCTGCTCAGCGCCGGGACGATCGGACTCTTGTGGCTGATGCGGCTGCGCGGGCCGCTGCTGACGCTCGCGGCGGCGGCAGTCGCCTTCGGTTGTGCCGGCTATGCCTTGCAGGGCAGCCCGGGCTTGCCAGAAGCATCCCGCGCGGCCGGAGAAAGAACCCCGCCCATCTCGCTAACTATGGCGCGCAGGATGCTGATGGGTCAGTTCGACAATGCCGATAACTGGCTGACCATCTCCGAAGCGCTCGCCTCGCGCGGCAACAGCCAGGACGCGGCCAATATTCTGCGTTCGGCGGTCCGCGAGCATCCCGGCGACTTCAAACTGTGGGTCGGACTGGGCAATGCGCTCGCGGACCATGCGCACGGCCTTAGCCCGGCCGCACGGTTCGCATTCGGGCGGGCGCAACAGCTCGCCCCCGGCCACCCGGCGCCGGCTTTCTTTCTCGGACTTGCCGCGGCTCGTTCCGGCAATCCCGAGGAAGCGGTAGCCCTGTGGCAAGGCATTCTCGCCCGCGCCCCCGCCAATGCCAGTTGGCGCCCGCTGGTCGAGGACGCGGTGCTGGCGATGGCAGGAGTAAATCCTCCCCGATAAATGCCGGGGAGGATCAGACGCTCAAGCCGCCTCGAACGGCAGGTCGAGTGCTTCCGATACCGCCTGGTGCCTAATCTTCCCGCCCGACACGTTGAGCCCATTGGCGAGGTGCGGATCCTCCGCCATCGCCTTGTCGGCGCCGAGGTTGGCGAGCTTGAGCGCGAACGGCAGGGTCGCATTGTTGAGCGCGAAGGCGCTGGTTCGCGCCACCGCGCCGGGCATGTTGGCGACGCAATAGTGGATGACGCCATCGATCGTATAGACCGGGTCGGCGTGGGTCGTCGCCTTCGAGGTCTCGAAGCAGCCGCCCTGGTCGATCGCAATGTCGACCAGCACGCTGCCGCGCTTCATCGTCTTCAGCATGTCGCGCGTGACCAGCTTGGGCGCCGCGGCGCCGGGCACGAGGACCGCGCCGATTACTAGCTCGGCCTCCTGGACCGCCTGGGCGATCGCCGATTTAGACGCGAAGGCGGTCTTGATCTGACTGCCGAAATGCATGTCGAGGTCGGCCAGCCGGTCGTTGTTGATGTCATAGATGGTGACGTCGGCGCGCTGGCCGGTCGCCATCTGTGCGGCGTTGATCCCGGCGACGCCGCCGCCGAAGATGGCGACCTTGGCCGGCGCCACGCCGGGAACGCCGCCGAGCAAAACGCCGCGGCCGCCTTGTTCCTTTTCCAGGTAATGCGCGCCGACCTGAATCGACATCCGCCCTGCGACTTCGCTCATCGGCTTCAGAAGCGGCAGCGCGCCCGACCGGCTGGTGACCGTTTCATAGGCGATGCAAGTCGCGCCGGACTTCATCAGCCCCTCCGCCTGCGGCTTGTCGGCGGCCAAGTGGAGGTATGTGAACAGCAAGTGCCGCGGCTCGAGCATCGCAATCTCGCCCGGCTGCGGCTCCTTGACCTTGACGATCATGTCGCTCTTGGCGAACACGTCGGCGGCGGTCGGCAGGATGGTGGCGCCGACCTTTTCATAGGCGCTGTCGGAAAAGTCTATGCCCGTTCCGGCTTTGGTCTCCACCAGGACCTCATGGCCCGCCGCGACCAGCTCGGCCACCGAGGCGGGGGTCAGGCCCACGCGATATTCATGGTTCTTGATTTCTTTCGGCACACCGACGCGCATCGTTCGTTCGCTCCAAATTGGGAAAGTGGCGGGGCTATAGACCAAGGCGTGCCGATTGCAGCGTCTTTTTGCCGGTGCTAGGGCGGCGCGCCCCGCGAAGGGTGCCGTGAGGGCCGTGAACGCATGAACATTTCCAGTACCGGAGCCGCCGAGCCCGCCAGCGAGGAGCAGGCGGAAGGCCACGGGCATGGCGGGGGTTCGCTCGCCAAGCTGGCGGTCGGAGCGGTCGGCATCGTCTTCGGCGACATCGGCACCTCACCTATCTACGCCTTTCGCGAAACCTTCGCCGGCCACCACACGCTCCGGCCCGACGCGATTCACATTTACGGCGTCCTCAGCCTGATCTTCTGGTCGATGATGATCATCGTGACGATCAAATATGTGTCGATCATCATGCGCGCCGACAACAAGGGCGAGGGCGGCAGCCTGGCCTTGCTCGCGCTGATCAACCGCTCGACCGGTAGCGACAAGCGCAAATGGACAACCGGTATCGTCCTCCTGGGCGTGTTCGCCACCGCCTTGTTTTACGGCGACAGCATGATCACCCCGGCGATCTCGGTCCTGTCGGCGGTGGAGGGCCTGACCACGGTCAATGCCGGCTTCACGCCCTACGTCATCCCGCTGTCGATCTTCATCCTCGTTTGCCTGTTCGCCATCCAGGCGCGCGGCACGGCCAAGATCGGCTTGCTGTTCGCGCCGATCATGCTTGTCTATTTCTCGGTCATCGCCGTGCTCGGCGTGGTCCATATCGTCGATCACCCGCCGGTGATCTGGCACATGTTCAATCCGTGGAACGCGGTCGCTTTCTTCTTCGACGACCCGATCCCCGGCTTCATCTCGATGGGATCGGTCGTGCTCGCGGTAACCGGCGCGGAGGCGCTCTATTCCGACATGGGCCATTTCGGCCGCAACCCCATCCGCGTGTCCTGGCTGTTCTTCGTCATGCCGGCTCTGCTGCTCAATTATATGGGGCAGGGCGCGATGCTGCTCGCCATGGACCCGGCGCAAGCGGTCGAGACGGTCAAGAATCCCTTCTTTCTGCTCGCTCCCGAAATTCTCCGGCTCCCGCTGGTCATCCTCGCGACACTGGCCACAATCATCGCCAGCCAGGCGGTGATCTCGGGTGCTTTCTCCGTTACCCAACAGGCGATCCAGCTGGGCTTTATTCCGCGCCTGCACATCACTCACACCAGCGAGCATGCCGCCGGGCAAATCTATATCCCGGTGATCAACTGGGCGCTGATGATCATGGTCATCATGCTGGTACTGTTCTTCAAGACCTCGTCGAATCTTGCCGCCGCCTATGGCATCGCGGTCACCGGGGCGATGCTCATCGATGGCGTGCTGATTGCGGTGGTTCTGTTCAACTTATGGAACTGGAACAAGTTTGCCGCCTCGGCCCTGCTCGCAGTCTTCTTCTCCGTCGACCTTCTCTACTTCGGTGCCAACCTTTTGAAGGTTCCCGTCGGCGG
>NZ_JACDDV010000017.1:0-23110 GCF_013816785.1 Sphingomonas sp.
GGATACCACTTTCTCGCGCCCGCGAGCGACGCGTTCCTCGAGCAAGCGCGACTGCAGGCGCGGCGCCACCGCGGCGAGGTCGGCGCGGGCATGGGCGGTACGTTGCGTCAATCCGCGCGGCAACCGCTCGCCGAGCTCGTCGAGGCGTTGCGCGAAGGGGGCGAACAGACCCGCCGGCTCGGGCCACCGGGCAAGGCTCAGCTGCAATCGCTCGTCCGCGCGCGATGCCGTACGCATGAGGCACGCCGACTGGCGATGGCCATATTCATCGAGCAGCGCGGCCAGTTCGGTCCGCACCGGCACCGCCATCTCCGCCGCCGCGGTTGGAGTCGGCGCGCGCCGGTCGGAGGCGAAATCGATCAAAGTCGTATCGGTCTCATGACCGACCGCAGAGATCAGCGGGATCGGCGAGTCGGCCGCGGCGCGGACCACTTCCTCCTCGTTGAATGCCCACAAATCCTCGATTGACCCGCCACCGCGCGCAACGATGATCAGGTCGGGGCGCGGCACCGGCCCGCCCGGCTCGATCGCGCTGAACCCGCGAATCGCCGCGGCAACTTTTCCCGCCGCGCCTTCGCCCTGAACCGGCACCGGCCAGACGATGACATGGGTCGGGCAGCGATCTTCGAGCCGATGGAGGATGTCGCGGATCACCGCGCCGGTCGGCGAGGTGACCACGCCGATCACGCGCGGCAGGAACGGCAGCGGCCGCTTCCTGCCCTCGTCGAACAACCCTTCGGCGGTCAGCGCTCGCCGCCTCTTGTCGAGCAACGCCATCAGCGCACCCTCGCCGGCCAGCTCCATCCGGCTGACGACGATCTGGTATTTGGAGCGGCCAGGATAGGTGGTGAGCTTGCCCGCCGCGATCACTTCGGCGCCATCCTCGGGCCGGAAGGCGAGACCGCCCGCTTGACCCTTCCAGATGACCGCGTCGATGCACGCGCCCTCGTCCTTCAAAGTGAAATAGCAGTGTCCCGAGGCATGCCGCTTCCACCCCGAAATTTCGCCACGCACCCGGACGAAGCCGAACGCCGTCTCGACCGTGCGCTTGAGCGCTCCCGACAGGTCGCTGACCGACACTGGCGGCGAATTGTCGCCGCCCTTCGGCTCGGCTAACAGGCCGCTGTTTTCGAGTTCGTCGGGGAGAGGCATGAATATCCTGTTGTTGGGTTCGGGTGGACGCGAAGATGCGCTGGCGTGGCGGCTTAGGCAATCGCCAAGCGTCGAGACCCTTCTCGCCGTGCCCGGCAATCCCGGCATCGCGCGCTGGGCCAAGTGCATCGCGATCGACCCGTGCGACCCGAAGGCGGTGGTCGAACTGGCCCGCGCCCACGCCATCGACCTGATTGTCGTCGGCCCCGAGGGGCCGCTCGTTGCCGGCGTCGCCGACGCCGCTCGCGCCGCCGGTATCGCCGTGTTCGGTCCGTCCGCCGCGGCTGCACAGCTGGAAGGCTCCAAGGGTTTCACTAAGGACTTGTGCGCCCGGGCCTGCATCCCGACCGCCGCCTATGTGCGGGTCGAGGCCGAAGCCGAGGCGTTGGCTGCGCTCGACAAATTCTCGATCCCGGTGGTCATCAAGGCCGACGGGCTGGCCGCGGGCAAGGGCGTGACCGTCGCAGTGTCCCGTGCCGAAGCCGAAGCCGCGATCCACGCCGCCGGCGATGGGCCAATGGTAATAGAACAATTCCTGGAAGGCGAAGAGGCCAGCCTGTTCGCTCTGGTCGATGGGGCACGAGCCGTCGTCCTCGCCTCGGCCCAGGATCATAAACGAGTCGGCGAGGGCGACACCGGCCCCAACACCGGCGGCATGGGCGCCTACTCGCCGGCCCTCGTCCTGACCCCCGAACTCGAGGCGCGCGCGATGCGCGAGATCGTCGAGCCGACCGCGCGCGCCATGGCCGAGGCTGGCACCCCGTTCAGCGGCGTGCTTTATGCCGGTCTGATGCTGACCGCCGAGGGACCCCAGCTGATCGAATATAATGTCCGCTTCGGCGACCCCGAATGCGAAGCCATCATGCCGCGCATCGAAGGCGACTTCGCCGAGCTTTTGATGGCCGTCGCAATCGGCGGCGAGTTCGACGCGCCGCGGCTCAGCGACCAATCGACTATGACCGTCATCGTCGCGGCCGAGGGTTATCCCGACGCCCCACGACGCGGTGGGCTGATCGAGGGAATCGAAGCCGCCGAGCGCGTCGAGGGCGTGACGGTATTCCACGCCGGCACCGCGCGCCATTCGTCGGGCGCGCTTCTCGCCGGTGGTGGGCGGGTATTGGCGGTGACCGCCGTCGCCGACAGCTTCGCCAACGCCCGCGCTCGCGCCTATCGCGGGGTCGACGCGATCGACTATGCCGACGGCTTCCACCGCCGAGATATCGGCTGGAGGGAGCTCGAGCGCCAGTCATGAACCGCCTTTCCATCTTCGCCATCGGTATCGCCGCCACCCTTGGTGTCGCCGCCCTGTGGCACGCGCTGGGCGCCGGCGACCGTTTCGCCCAGCGTGCCGAGCTCATTTCGCGGCGCACCCTCGACTATTATGAGCTGCCGCAGGTTGGCGCGCAGTTGGAGCGTCATCCTATGGCCCGCCGGTTGATCCTGTCGGGCCCGGCCAATGATTTTCAACACACCGAGCTAGTCCGCGTCCTCGACCAGGTGCCGGGCGTGATCGAGGTGCGCTGGGATCCGGCCTCGCCTGTCATCCCCTACAGGACCAGGCCGTGATTCCGCTGATCGTCGAAGCCATGCTGCTCGGCCTCGCCGGCTTTTCGCTCGGCCTGCTGCTCGCTTATCTGCTCGAGCTGCGCCGGCGCGCCAACATCTGGAAAAAGAGGCTCTAATGGAATTCATGACCATCTACTGGCCGGTGCTGCTGCTTGGCGTCCTCATCGGCGCGATCGTCGGCTATCTGATCTTTCGCCCGCGCCAGCGTGTCACATTGAGCAAGGACATTCCGGTCCGCCCGCACATGACCGGACCCGCAAGGCGTGTCCGCGATCATGAGGGGCGCGGCCTCGGCGACGAAGCGGCCGCCGCGGCAAGCGACGTCGCCGGCCATATTCTCAGCGCCAGGGTCCACGACCATCTCCCCGGCGCGAGCGGTCCGCCCGACGACCTTGTCCTTCTGAAGGGCGTCGGCCCCAAGCTGGCGACGATGCTCAACGATCGGGGGATCATCCGCTTCGACCAGATTGCTAGCCTGTCGCCGCATCAGGTCGGCGATATTGACGTTTCGCTGGGGGCCTTCCGTGGCCGCTTTGAGCGCGACCGGATCGTTGAGCAGGCCGACTACCTCGCCCGCGGCGATCTTGATGGCTATCGGGTCAAGTTCGGAAATCTCTAAACCGAGGCTTGCGTCTCGCCCGGCTGATCGGCCTGGCGGCGCTTGGGCCGGCTGACCAGTAGCTTATCGATCTTGCGTCCGTCCATGTCGACCACTTCGAATTTGTAACCGTCGAAGCGGAATGTCTCGCCGGTTTCGGGAATCCGCTTGAGAACCGACAGGGCGAACCCGGCGACGGTCGAATAATCGCGCTCGGCCGGCATCGCCAAGCCAAGCCGGTCGCTCAATATGTCGGCGCTTGCCGCGCCCGACACCAGCCAGCTTCCGTCGTCGCGCTCAAGGCAGGGCGGATCCTCGCCCTCGTCCATGTCGTTGGCGAACGCGCCTGCCAGCGCGGCGAGGATCGATCCGGGCGTGACGATGCCGTCGAGGTGGCCATATTCGTCATGGACCAACGCCAGTGGCACCTCGGCAGAGCGCAGCACCGCAAGCGCATCCATCGCGTCCATCAAGTCGGGAATCACCGGCGGGCTGCGGGTCAATGCCCGAATGTTGATTTCCCGCCCATCAAGCACTTCGGTAAGCATATCACGAGTCGATACCACGCCGACGATATTGTCGACCGACCCGTCGGCCACCGGCAGGCGGCTGTGCGGGGTCGCCGCCAGCTCGGCGCGAATCTGATCGCGGCTGCAATTAATGTCGATCCAGTCGATGTCGGTTCGCGGCGTCATCACTTCGCGCACCGGCCGGTCGGCGAGCCGAACGATGCCCGAAATGATCGCGCGCTCGCTCTCCTCGAGCACGCCGGCGGTTTGCGCTTCGGCGACGACCAAATGCAATTCCTCGGCGGTCACGACATTCTTGTTTTCGCGCGTGAGGCCCATCGCCCTGAAGATCAACGCACTGGTGCGGTCGAGCAGCCAAACGAACGGCGCGGTCGCGACGCTTAGCCACGTCATCGGTCGCGCCATGATCGCAGCGATCGCCTCCGGATTGCGAAGAGCGAACTGCTTGGGGACCAGTTCGCCGATCACCAGGCTGGCGAAGGTGGTCAGCACGATCACCAGCCCGAAGCCGACACTCCGCGCGGTGTCCGGGTCCATGCCCAGCAGCGCTAGCCGCTGTCCGACCGGCGTTCCCAGGCTGGCGCCCGAATAGGCCCCGGCGAGGATGCCGATCAACGTAATCCCAATCTGCACGGTCGACAGGAAACGCCCCGGCTCGGTCGCCAGCTTGAGCGCGACGGTGGCGCCCGCCGATCCCGTCTTGGCCATCGCCTTCAATCGCGCCTCGCGCGCCGACACGATCGCCAGCTCGCTCATTGACAGGACCCCATTCACCACGACCAGCGCGACGATCAGGAGCAGGTCAAGCCAGGGGAAGGGAAGGAGCGGGTCGCTCATGATGCTTCACGGCTCCATGCCCTCAATGGAGCCGCGCGGCAAGCGCTCGCGGGGGGCGAGGTCGCGGCTAGGCGCGGCGCGCAGCGAAAAATTCCCTGAGCTGAGCTGCCGCTTCTTGTTCGCCGATGCCGCCGATCACGTCCGGGCGATGGTGGCAGGTCGGCTGGGCGAAGACCCGCGCGCCGTGGACCACGCCGCCTCCCTTGGGATCCTCGGCGGCGAAGCGGAGCGCCGCGATCCGGGCCAGGGCGATCGCCCCGGCGCACATCGCGCACGGCTCGAGCGTGACCCATAGGGTGCAGTCGTCGAGGCGCGACCGGCCCAGACGCGTGGCGGCATGGCGGATGGCGACCATTTCGGCATGGGCGGTCGGGTCCAAACTCCCGCGCATCGCGTTGCGTGCCTCGGCAATGATCTCGCCCTGATGGGTGACGACCGCGCCGACTGGCACTTCACCGGCTTCGGCCGCGACCATCGCCAGATCGAGCGCGCGGCGCATCGGTGGCGGCAGGGGAAAAGCGCTCATCGCCGAAGTGCTAGCGTCCCCTGCCCGCGATGTCATGTCGTGCTATTGTGCGGTGTTGGTTTGCGGCTGCGCTCGCTTGTCGGCCGGGCGATTGACCTCGACCACCGGCACTTTGACCGTCACCGACGGCGCGGTGACGTTTTGCTCGCGCGTCCCGACGCCGACGCTGCCGGTTTCGACCTCGAACTTCGGCGATTGCCCGCCGGTTGCGGTGATCTTGCCATTGTTGGCCTCTACCGTCGGCGCCTTCGCCCCGCGCACTTGCGAGACGTCGATCAGGCCGAGGCTCACCGCGCCAATAATCGCGACGACCGCAAGAATGAGGATCAGAAAAATGGCGCGCATGCTATATCCCCTAATTGTTGCTGACCCAACGCCCGACCCGCTGTCGGGTTGCCGACAAAAGGCGGCGAGGTTGACGGTTCGCCCCCCGCTCTGTATCGGGCAGCGCATTCCGGGCGCAACCGTGCCCACCTTCAAAATTAGGATGTGAGCGATGTCGCGCGTTTGCGAGCTGACCGGCAAGGGCCGTCAGGTGGGCAACAATGTTTCCCACGCCAACAACAAGACTAAGCGGACTTTCCTGCCCAACTTGCAGAACGTCACGCTGATGTCCGAATCGCTCGAAAAGAGCATCAAACTCAAGGTTTCAACCCACGGTCTGCGCTCGGTCGAGCACGTCGGCGGGCTGGACAATTGGCTGGTCAAGACTGGTGAGGACAAATTGTCCGCCCGGGCGGCCAAGCTGAAGCGCGAGATTGCCAAAAAGGCGAAAGCCTCGGCATAGGACCGCCCGAACCCGATCCGTCAGGACGTGGCTGCCGCCGGCTAACGGCCGGGCGCCAGGTCGATTGCGATCAGCAGGGTGGGGTTGCTCGACCGAAAATCATTGTCGGTCATGATCCACAGCCGAGTGGCGCCGCTGGCCAGCCGCTCGGCTGTGATCGCTTCGGGATTTTCGAACGCCCCAAGCGGCAGCGCAATGTCCACGTTGCTGGCAATCACGCGCGAGCGCAGGCCAGACAATCCGACGATCCGCTCGAGCAGGGCCAGCCGTCCGTCAGGCAGGCGCGCCGCATCCGAGGCTCCGGTAGCCTCGGGCAGCCCGACGAGATGGCCTGCCCTGTCGAAATAGAGCGCCTCGATCCCGCGATTGGAGGGCAGATCGCCGGCTACGCCGCGCCGCTCGATCAGGCGAGTGAAGCCGGCGTCATAATACAGCAGCGAATGGCGCTGCTCGAACGCCACCCACCAACCCTCCCCCGTGTAATCGCGCACGATTGCCTCGGCATCGCGCCCGACCTTCCGGTCCGGCCTGCCCGCCACCGCCGGCAAGTCGTGCAGCGTGACATTGGCAGGCGCGCGGCCGGGCAAATCCAACCGCAAGATCGTTCCCGAATCGGTGATCGCGATCAGGCGCCCTCGATCAGCTGCGAGCCCCGACACGCCGCCGAAGCGCGGATCGTCCGCCTCGACCTGCCACATCCCGACCATCGACGCGCCCAAGGCGCTGAGGGGCGGCGCAAAAACGGGCCAATAATGAAGCGCAACCGTTCGGTCGCTTCTCGCGTGCCGGTTGGGAAGTTGCCGCAACCACCCCCCAAACGCGACTACTGCCACGGCCACCAGCAAGCTGTTGAAATGGACCGATTTCATGAATGGACGCTGCACGCCATGTTCAGCCTCTCATCACCGCGAATCACGCACAAGCCGCTGCATCGACGGGGTTTCCCCTTTCCCCGTTGCGGTTCCCACCGAAACAATGCTTCGGCGGGCCTACCAAGACGCCGGCCACGGCGGAAGATATCCCTCGCGTCGCGTATCGAGGGGGGCCCGGGGTGCGTAATCGCCCCGGGCCCGAGTTCCTTCCTCATCTCTTTTCGAACAAGGTGGCGAGCTGCTCGATCAGCGCGCCCCCGAGCTGCTCGGCGTCCATGATCGTCACCGCGCGTTTGTAGTAACGCGTCACGTCGTGACCGATCCCGATCGCCGCGAGCTCAACGCTCGACCGCGCCTCGATCCAACCGATAATCTGCCTGAGATGCTTTTCCAGATAGCTGCCGCCATTGGCTGATGCGGTTGAATCGTCGACCGGCGCGCCATCGGAAATCACCAAGAGGATGCGCCGCTCTTCGGGCCTCGCCAGCAGTCGACTGTGCGCCCACAGCAGCGCCTCGCCGTCGATGTTCTCCTTGAGCAATCCCTCACGCATCATCAGCCCGAGGCTGCGCCGCGCGTGCCGATAGGGCTCGTCGGCCCGCTTGTAGATGATGTGCCGCAAGTCGTTGAGCCGGCCCGGATGCGGAGGCCGTCCCTCGGCCAGCCAATGCTCGCGGCTCTGTCCGCCCTTCCAGCCGCGGGTGGTGAATCCCAGTATCTCGGTCTGCACCCCGCACCGTTCGAGCGTCCGCGCAAGAATGTCGGCCGAAGTTGCGGCGATCGAGATCGGCCGCCCGCGCATCGATCCCGAATTGTCGATCAGCAGGCTGACCACCGTGTCCTTGAACTCGGTCTCGCGCTCGATCTTGTAGCTCAGGCTATGCGCCGGCGAGACGATCACGCGCGCAAGACGCGCCGCGTCGAGCAATCCCTCCTCCTGGTCGAACTCCCAACTGCGGGACTGTTGCGCCATCAGCCGCCGCTGCAAACGGTTGGCGAGCCGCGTCACGACGCCGCCAAGGCTCGCCATCTGCTGGTCGAGATAAGCCCGTAGCCGTAGAAGCTCGCCCTCGTCGCACAGTTCGGCGGCGGGCACCGTCTCGTCAAACCGGCCGGTAAATGGCTTGTAGTCGGTCAGCGGCTCGTCGGGCCAGTTGCGCCGCGATGGGTTGGCGCGCGCCTGCTCGGCACCGTCGTCGCCGCTGATCGCGTCGCCGTCGTCCATCTCGGCGTCGCGCTCGGATTGGTCGTCACCATCCTCGTCGCGGTCGCCCTCCTCGGCCCGCATTTCCATCTCGCCGCCGGCCGCGCCGCCGTCGGCATCGACGTCGTCGCTGTCGTCGGGCCCCTCGCCCTCGCCCTGATCCTCCTCGCCGCCCTCCTCGGGCTGCTGATCGGCGTCGCTTTCTGCGTCGGCCAAGTCGAGATCCTCGAGCAGCCGCCGCGCCAACGTCGCGAACGCCACCTGATCGTCGAGCGTCAGCGCTAATGCGTCGAGCTCGGCCCCTGCCTTCTCCTCGATCCACGGCGCAATCAGCTTGAGCCCGGCGCGCGCCGCCTCGGGCGGCTCCTCGCCGGTCAACCGCTGCCGCGCCAGCAACCCGACCGCGGTCGCCAGCGGCACTTCCTCCATAGTCCGCGCCCGGGTGATCGCGTCGACCCGCACCCGCGCCTCGGCTAGGTCATGGAGATTGGCCCGCACCCCCTGCATCGACTTGGCGCCCAATGCTTCGACCCGCGCCGTTTCGAGCGCGTCGAACACTCCGCGCGCATCGCCCTCGGCATGCGGCGCCCGCGCCGCGTGTAGCTTGGGGTCATGATGCCTTAGCTTGAGCGCCAGCGCATCGGCCGCACCGCGCGCCTCGGCCACCAGCCGCGGCTCGAGCGATGGTCCGGGCGACACAACGCGCGCCACCTTGCCCGATGCCTGCAATCCATCCGAGGCGAACACGACCTCCGCCTCCGGGTCACGGGCGATGGCCCGAGCGGCGCCGGCAAGGACGGTGCGGAATCGATCGAGGGGATTGGGTGCGGCCATGTCAGGCGCGCGAGGCGACGCTCTCGGGCAGGTCCCTGCCGAACACGCGCTGATAATATTCGGCGATCAGCGCGCGTTCGCTTTCGTCGCATTTGTTGAGGAACGACAGGCGGAAGGAGAAGCCGATGTCGCCGAAAATCATCGCATTCTCCGCCCAGCTGATCACCGTGCGCGGGCTCATCACGGTCGAAATGTCGCCGTTGATGAACCCCTGCCGCGTCAAATCGGCGACCTTGATCATGTTGGTCACCGCCGCCTTGCCGTCGACATTGTCATATTCGCCGGACTTGGCGAGCACGATCTGCGCCTCGGTCTCGGCCGGCAGATAATTGAGCGTCGCGACGATGTTCCAGCGGTCCATCTGCCCCTGGTTGATTGCCTGCGTGCCATGATAGAGGCCGGTCGTATCGCCCAGGCCGATGGTGTTGGTGGTCGAAAACAACCGGAACCAAGGATTGGGCCGGATCACCCGATTCTGGTCGAGCAGGGTCAGCTTTCCCTCGGTCTCCAGCACGCGCTGGATGACGAACATCACGTCTGGGCGCCCGGCGTCATATTCGTCGAACACCAGCGCGACCGGATGCTGCAGCGCCCACGGCAACAGCCCTTCGCGAAACTCGGTCACTTGCTGCCCGTCCTTGAGCACGATCGCATCGCGTCCGACCAGGTCGATGCGGCTGATATGGGCATCGAGATTGATTCGCACCGTCGGCCAGTTAAGTCGCGCCGCGACCTGTTCGATATGGGTCGACTTGCCGGTGCCGTGATAGCCCTGGATCATCACCCGTCGGTTGTTGGCGAAGCCGGCGCAGATCGCCAGCGTCGTGTCGGGGTCGAACACATAGGCCGGGTCGAGATCGGGGACCCGTTCATCAGCTTCGCTGAAGGCGGGAACCTCCATGTCGCTATCGACTCCGAAGGCATCGCGCAGGCTGACCATCTTGTCGGGCGCCGCCATGATCGTGTCGGATCGGCTTTCGGGGGCGATATTGGGAATGTCGGCCATGGCTCAAGCCTTAGGCGAAGGGAGGCGCCACCTCAAGAACGCAACGCGGTCGCGCTATCGCGGCCGTCATTCGTGCAGTCCGGACCGCCGCCCGTCACGAACGCGTTCAGATCGTCGAGCGACGCCTTGAGGCCAACCGAGTGATCCTCGGGCCGAACACCGGCCGGAACGTCGGTGCACGCCACCGTCACCTCGCTTTCGTCACTTCGCGGTTGTCACGACATGGCGAGACCGTCTATCCGGCCGGGCAATGATCCCGAATTCCCGTGCGCCGTTGTCAGGCCAGCGCTTAACTTTTTTCATGGAAGAAGCTGATGACCGATATGCACTTGCCTCGCTCGGCAACGATGCCAAAACAACACTGGTCTACGTGGGTCGGAATCCTGGGCCTCGGCTCGGCCATAATCCTCGTGCTTCTTCACCTGCTCAAGCCCGATTTGGCGCCAACAGCGCGGTTCGTCAGCGAATATGCAACCGGCGACTATAGCTGGCTTGGTCGCGTTTTATTCTTTGTGTCTGGCGCGGCCATTTTCTGTGTCGGCCTCGCGTATCGCGATCGCGGCGCGGGCAAGCTTGTGACGGCGGGTGCCTGGCTTCACCTGTTTGGCGGCGCAGTAATGTTCATCGCTGGCTTCTTCGCGATGGACCCGATGGGCACGCCAGCGGATCAGATGACCATGCACGGCCAAGTCCACAGCCTCACCGGAATGGTCGGCATTCCCGTGGTGCCAATTGCGGCTTTGGTTCTTGCTATCGGGCTCTGGCGTCGTGGCGCGCCCAATCGCGCGTTACTGCTCGGCGGCGCTCTGGTCGCAATCGCAAGCCTGGTGGCGCTTCAGGTCAGGATTGTTTCGATCATGTCAGCCTCGCCAGACGCATTTCCGATGGACAGCGATGTCGGCACCTACAATCGACTGTGGTTCGTAGGGCTTTATGCCTGGCTGGCGGCCGTCTGGTTCACGGGTCGGTCAAGCGGCCAGCGCAGCTAATTGATTCAGGCGCCATCTGCCTCAACTCCCCGCGGACGGGGCCTTGGGCGGCATCGGATACAAGCTCGGCAGGCGAACCGCCAGCGCCTCGTCGCCCTCGACCTCGATCGAGGATAGGAGCGCGCCGGCATAAAAATAGCCGGCGATTTCCGCGGGCGTGCCGCGGAAAATCAGGTCGGGGCTCTCGACCTCGCCGCGGCCAATGCGGATGTCCCCCTGCCGTCGTATCCAGAAAAAGCTTTCGTCGGCCATGTCGAATTGAATCGTCGCGGATAGATCGCCCGCCGCTTTGGGGTCCATCATGGTGCGCAGCGACAACATCAGCGACACCGGACTGAACGGCCGGCTCGAATCGTGCTGGGGCGACCGGACCGCCCACCGGCCTAGCGCTTGGAAGATCGGCGCGGCCTCCTGCCCCCAGGGCGTAAGCCCGTAGACCTGAACCGAAGCCGGCGGCGGCAGCTTCCGGCGGACCAGCACGCCCGCCGCTTCAAGCCCTTCGAGCCGCTGCGTCAGCACATTGGCACTAATTCCGTTTAGAGCTGTTTTCAGGTCGCCGAACCGTCGGGGTCCAAGCAATAGTTCGCGGATCAGGGGCATCGACCAGCGCTCGCCGATCAAGTCCATGCCATGCGCCGCCGAGCAGGCATCATCGTACCGACGCTTATTCTCGTCTCGTCGTTTATGAGTTAATTTTTCTAACTGCATAGTTGCTTTATATAACTATCGCAGATAACTGACAAGTCGAATCGAGAAGTATCAGGAGGGAGAAAACGCCTTGGACCGGATGATTTTCGTCATATCTTCGAGCTGATGCGGATGAACGCGCAGACGGCCGAGCAGCGCGCCGCCGCCTTTGTATCCGCCTAAGCGCCGCCGATGGGAAATTTGCGATGAGCAATGATCAGTCACTCGCGCCAGCTTCGGACCTCGCGGCGAACAGCAAGACCCGCTTCCCCAATGAAAGCGCCGAATATCGCAAGGCGCGCACGGCGCTGCTTGCCGAGGAAATTGAACTTCGCCGCCAAATCCAGCGCGTCGCCAAACAGCGCCGCGCACTGCCTCCGGGCGGCGAAACGAGGAATTATCGCTTCCTCGATGAAGCCGGAAAGGAGGTCGGGCTTGCCGACTTGTTCGGCCGGCACGACACGCTGTTCACCTATTTCTGGATGTATGGGCCGGAACGAGAGCGCTCCTGCCCGATGTGCACCTCATTCGTCGGTTCGCTCGACTTGCCGACACCCGACATCGAGCAGCGCATCGCGATCGCCATCGTCGGCCGCTCTCCCGTCTCGCGCCAGATCGACTTCGCCCGCGAACGCGGCTGGTCGCACCTCAAATTCTATCAGACGGTCGGCGACGACTTTGCCCACGACTATGGCGGCCTTGATCCGGAAGGCGCCGAGAATGCGATCATCACAGTTTGGCAGCGACGCGGTGACAAGGTCAATCTGTTCTGGGCGGCCGAAGGCGGCTTCGAAACCGCCGACCCGGGGTTCTACCCTCACCTAGCGCCGGACCCGACGCCGCTGTGGAACATCCTCGACATGACCCCCGGCGGCCGCGGAACCGACTGGTATCCGAAACTGGCCTACCCTAGCTCCTGACCAAAAAAAGAGAGGCTTGTCATGCCCATCGATCCTGACGCTAAATACGAAATCACCGGGTTCAAATGGGTACCCGACTTCGCCCGCGGCTTTGTCCGCGAGACCCGTGCCCGCTGGGCGTTCGAGGAGGTCGGGCTTTCCTATAAAGTCAGGTTAATCGACTTCGACGAAGTCAAATCGCAGGCGCAGCGCCACTTCCAGCCTTTCGGTCAGGTGCCAACTTACTCGGACGGCGACGTGGAAATCTTCGAATCCGGCGCGATCGCGATCCGTATCGCTGAGCAAAGACTCGGCCTGATGCCCCTCGATATGGCCGGCCGCGCGCATGCTATCCAATGGGTCATTGCCGCCCTCAATTCGGTCGAGCCGTTCGTCGCCCAACTGTCGGTCGTCGACCTGTTCGAAGCCGATAAGCCATGGTCGGCCGAGCGGCGGCCGAGCGTGGTCGAAACGATACGGTCGCGCCTTCACGACCTGTCGGAGGCACTTGGCGACAAGCAATGGCTCGATGGCAATTTCTCGGTCGGCGACCTCATAATGGTCTCGGTTCTTCGCGAGCTGCACGCCAGCGGTCTTCTCAAGGAATTCCCCAACCTCGCCGCCTATGTCGCGCGCGGCGAGGCTCGCCCCGCCTACCAACGGGCGATGGCCGACCATCTCGCGACGTTCCAGGACGCGGGCCCGACGCCACCCCTTTCAGTGTCTCAACCAATAGGAGTACCGGCATGAACTACATTGACGGATTCATTCTGCCGATCAGCGACGATAAGGTTGCTGATTATAAAACGATGGCGGAAACGTTCGCGCGGAAGGCCAAGGAACAAGGCGCGCTCGGCTCGCTCGAGGCGATCGGCGATGGATTGGAGCACGGCCACACCACCGATTTCTTCAAGGCGGTGAAAGCCGAAGACGGCGAGAACGTCATCTTCTCCTTCATCATCTGGCCCGACAAGGCGACCCGCGACGCTGGCTGGGAAAAGATCATGGCCGATCCGGAAATGCAGCCAGGCGTCCAGCCGATGCCGTTCGATGGCAAGCGCATGTTTTGGGGCGGCTTCAAGCCGTTCGTCGACACCACCGGTGTTGGCGCCCGGGCGCGGGAAGCGGCCAACTCTTAAAACCGATTTATAGTGAAGGAAACGATTATGACACGCAACCAACATGGCGATTACATCTGGTACGAATTGCTGACCCGCGATCCCAAAGCGGCGAAGCGCTTCTACGATCCGGTCGCGGGCTGGACGATCGAGGCCGAGGCGTCGAACCCCATGGACTATCGCATGATCGACACCGGCGACGGGATGGTCGGCGGGACGATGACCTTGACCAAGGACATGATTGACCAAGGCGCACGGCCGACATGGCTTGGCTATATCGGCGTCGATGACGTTGATGACACCGTCGCCAAGATTGAGGCCAAGGGCGGCAAGGCCCTGATGCCGGCCAACGACATCCCCGATGTCGGCCGGATCGCGCTGGTCGCCGACCCGCAGGGCAATCCATTCTACGTCATGCGCGGTTCGGTGGCCGACCATGTCAGCACCAGTTTCGCGCCCGACAAGAAGGGCCACGCTGCCTGGAACGAGCTCGTCACCAGCGATCTCGATGCCGCCAAGTCCTTTTACCCCGACGTATTTGGCTGGACGCTTGGCGATGTCATGCCGATGGGCGAAGCGGGCGATTATCAGTTCGTCCACCATAGCGGACAAAGGATCGGCGCGATGATGAAGGCATCCTCGGGCGCGTCCACCGGCTGGGGTTTCGCTTTCAACAACGACGACATCGACGGCGCGGTCGATCGGATTCGTACCGGCGGGGGGACAGTAAGAAACGGCCCGATGGAAGTTCCCGACGGCCAGCGCGTCGTCCAGGCCAGCGACCCCGAAGGCGTGCCATTCATGCTGGTCGGTAAGTAAGGAGAGCGGAAAATGGCCGACGACAAGCTGATCAACTGTCTGTGGTTCGACGATAACGAAGCGCGCAAAGCGGCGGAGTTTTACGCCGCCACATTTCCCGACAGCCGCGTCGGCCAAACGCACAAATCGGCGGCTGACACGCCGTCGGGTCCGTCAGGCCAGGAGCTGACCGTCGATTTCACGGTGCTCGGCCGGCCCTTCCTCGGCCTGAACGGTGGACCGAAATTCAAACCCAACGAAGCGGTCAGTTTCATGGTGATGACCGATAACCAGGAAGAAACCGACCGCTACTGGAACGCCATAATCGACGGTGGTGGCGAAGAGAGCATGTGCGGCTGGTGCAAGGACAAGTGGGGCTTCTCCTGGCAGATCACGCCGCGCGCGCTGATCAGTGCCGTGACGAATCCTGACCGCGCCGCCGCCAAGCGCGCCATGGACGCGATGATGACAATGAAAAAGATCGACATCGCATCGATCGAGGCCGCCGAGGGAGCCAAGGCCGATGCGTAAGATCATCGGCTCGACCTTCGTGTCGCTCGACGGCGTCATGCAGGCGCCCGGCGGAACGACCGAGGACTGGACTGGAGGTTTTGCCTTCGGAGGCTGGCTCCCGGCGCTGGGCGACGAAAGCACCGGAGAAGCGATCGACCGGCTGTTCACGCCGCCGTTCGACCTTCTGCTGGGGCGGCGGACCTACGACATTTTCGCCGCCTACTGGCCCTATGTCGAGCGCGACAACAACCCGATGGGCGAGCTGTTCGACGGCGTCGGCAAATATGTCGTCACTCGCGGCGACCAACCGCTCGAATGGCAGAACAGCCACCGCCTAGACAGCCTTGATGCCCTTGCCGAGCTCAAGCGCGGAGACGGGCCCGATCTCATCATTCAGGGCAGCAGCACGCTCTATCCGCAGCTGCTCGCCGCCGGGCTGCTCGACCGGTTGACGCTGATGATCTTCCCGGTCGTGCTGGGCAGCGGCAAGCGCCTGTTCCGTGACGGCAGCCCGCCGAGTACGATGAAGATGATCGATCATGACGTCTCGCCCGGCGGCAATATCATCGCCACCTATGAGCCCGCCGGTGAGGTCAAGCTCGGCACATTCCTCGCCATTCCGCCAAGCGATCGCGAGTTGGCGCGGCAAGAACAGATGAAACAGGAAGACAGCAACGCATGACTCTCGAACTTTTCGCTCATCCCTTCAGCAGCTACTGCTGGAAAGTGCTGATCGCGCTCTATGCCGACGAAACCCCGTTCACGTATCGGGCGCTCGACGAACAGCATCCGGACAATATGGTTGAGCTCAAGCGCCGCTGGCCGTTCGGCCAGTTTCCGCTCCTGCTCGACAACGGCGTGACGGTCGTGGAAACAACCCCGATCATTGAGCATCTCCACGCCTGTCATCGCGGCCCGAACGACTGGATCCCTGAAGGTGAGGCGGGCCGCCGTGTCCGTTTCCTCGACCGCTTCTTCGACCTCCATGTCATGGATCAGGCGAGCGTTTCGGTGTTCAACGCGCTTCGTCCTGAGGGAGAGAAAGACCCGTTTGGCGTCGCCAAATCGCTTGAGCGGCTGCGCATCGCCTACGACTGGCTGGAAGCCAATCTCGGCGACGGCCCGTGGGCGATTGGCGACGCCTTCACGCTGGCCGATTGCGCCGCGGCTCCGTCGCTGTTCTACGCCGACTGGGTCGAGCCGATCGGGCCATCGCGCCCGCGCCTCGCCGCGTACCGCGCCCGCTTGCTTGCCCATCCGGCGGTCGCCCGCGCGGTCGACGAGGCGCGGCCATATCGTAACTACTTCCCGCTCGGCGCGCCCGATCGCGATTGAGCGGCTGTGATCTGGCCTAGGCGAATGCGTTCGCGTCAAGCGAACGCCCGCGACCCCTTGAGCAAGGCGTAAGCCTCGATCACCTCGCCGAGCTTCCACTCATACCCGCGATTCCCGCCGTTGCGGTCGGGGTGATAGCGCCGGACCAACTCCGAATAGCGCGTCCTCAGCAGCGTGCGGTCGGTCTCCCCGTCCAGCCCCATCACATCGAGCGCGCTTCGCTCGGCGGCGGTGAAGCGGTCGACCCGCTCGCGCCGCGCCTCGGGCCGGTAGCGCATGGCGATCGCATCCAGCGGATCGGCGAAATCGCGCCACGCTGGGCTGGGGTCGGCGCCGGCCCCGGCGAAGGCGCGCGTCGCCCTGTCCCATCCGGCGATCGGCGACTGCGCCGCCTCGATCTCCTCGATCGTCATTCCCGCGAAATAATTGTGGCGCGAATTGTACGCTCGGACATGGTCGAGGCAGAAGTACCGCCACTCCCCCGGACCGTCGAAGCTCGACGGGCTCAGCGGCGCGCGATATTCGCCCGGCTCACCGCACCCGTGATAAGCGCAGCGCTCGCGCGCGCCTTCGATCCGGCCGTGAAATTTCGTGTTGCGCGACGCCACGCTATCCCTCGCTGGTCCAGCCTGCCTATATAGTCGATATGACCGCTTCTGCCACCGGCCCCGTCGCCGCTGAAATGCTTCGGAGGCTCAACGCCTCGCTTGCCCCAACCCGCATCGAACTGATCGACGAGAGCGATCACCACCGCGGCCATGCCGGCCACGACGGCCGCGGCGAAAGCCATTTCGCACTTCAGATCGAAAGCCCCGCTTTCGCCGGCCAATCGCGGGTCCAGCGCCAGCGCGCCATCTACGCCGCACTCGGCGAATTGATGGACGAACGCGTCCACGCGCTCAGCATTAGGGCGACAGCGCCCGTAGGTTAGCCACCTTTAGTTGGCGTCCGTTTTCGACCCATTGCGGACATTGGCCCGTATGCTAGCTTCCGAAGCTGATGGAGGTCATCGATGCGTTCCCGTTTACAGAAGCCGCAGCGCCGCCCACGCCAACAACTTGTCCTGTTGGCCGTACTAGCGACGTGCGTTTCGTGCGGGGCCGCCCCTGCTGCTCGCCGTACGCAGCCCCCCTCACCCGAGGTCATCCGCATATGGCCGGGACAACCGCCAGGCACCCAGAGTTGGACGGGGTTGGAGGAAACAGCCGACATCGAACTACCGAACATTGGCAAGGTTCACATCATCACGAACGTCACCATGCCGAGCCTAACGGTATTCCGTCCCCCGTCCGGGAGATCCAACAAGACTGCGGTGATCGTCGTGCCTGGTGGAGCCTTCCGTGCGCTGCCTTGGGATCTCGACGGATTGGAAACTGCGCGATGGCTCACGCAGCACGGCATCACCGCGTTCGTCCTAAAATACCGGGTTCGGCCTCCCAGTCCCGGTGCTCCCGTGGATCGATCATTTGATGACTTTGCCCGCAGAACACAAGGCGCACGCGATATCGCTGTTGCCGATGCCGAACAGGCGATGCGTTTCGTCAGATCGCATTCGAAGCAATTCGGTATTGCACCGGATCGCATCGGCATGATCGGCTTTTCTGCCGGGGCAATGATTACCGTGATCGCGGCGGACGCCAGCGATCCCTCTGTTCGGCCAGACTTCGCCGCGTCTTTATATGGTGCGCTGCTTAAACCATCAGGGCCGTCTGCGGGTGCAGCCCCGTTGTTCATCGTCGCAGCGCAGGACGATCCCGAGGCGCCGCCGATACGGAGTGCTGACATGTTCGTGCGATGGACGAACGCGAAGGTGCCTGCGGAGCTGCACATTTACCAAAGAGGCGGGCACGGCTTCGCCTTTCGTCCTCATCATCTGCCTGCCGATAGCTGGCCCGAAGCGCTTGAGGCGTGGCTCGCGTCCCGCGGTATCTCCGCCGCGAACCGCTAACGTGCCCCGAAGGCTTCTGGCGTTGAGATTGGCCTTCGACCCACTGCGGACAGCCGGTTAGTTCAGCCGGCCAATCAACCCGTAGATCAGAAACCCTTCTGCCATTCTGAGTGGATAGGACACCGTCAGCCCTGCCTTCGGCCAGCCGATGGCGACCAAGCGTCGCGTGTAGTGAAACTTCGTTAGTTCGTCGCGCGATCGGGTCAATCAGGACAAGGAAGACTGGCAAGCCCGCCGCTTCCCTCTCGTCCCCGGCGACGAGGTGAGCTCATCCCGATTCCGGCGGTGCCCAAGACGGTCAGCTATCCGTGACCGGCCCGCCGCACCAGGTCGGCAGCGGCCGTTCGCCGAGCGCGACATCGACCGCGGCGCGCGCCAGGAGCCGGGTCGAGTCGAGCACCGGCAGCGACGAATTGGCGTCGTTGATGATCAGCGGAATTTCGGTACAAACCAGCGCCACGCAGTCACAGCCAGCGGCTCGCAAGGCATCGACCGCGTTCCGAAATTCTTCGATCGACCGCTGCTCGAACACTCCCATGCACAGTTCGTCCATGATGATCGCATGAAGCCGTTTTCGGGTCGCCTCATCCGGAACCGCCCAGCCGATCCCGCGCGCTTCGCAGGCGCGGCGATAAACCGGCCCCTCCATCGTCCAACGCGTGCCCAATATCCCGACCTTGGCAAATCCGCGCGCGACCGCGCTCGTCGCGACTTCCTCGGCGATGTGCAGGCCGGGCAACGGTAGATCGGGTCCATCGGTTTCGAGCGCGATGTGGGCGGTATTGTCCGGCAGGACGAAAAACTCGGCACCCGCGCGGGCCAGTGCCCCGAGATCTTCGGCGAGCATCGCGCGGATCACCGCATGGTCGTCGGCGTCCCATGCCGCCAGCGCTTCATCCATCGCCCGGCCCGACATGGTGATGGTCGGATGGCGATGTTTTCCCAGCCACCGCATCGCCTCATGCACCGCGGTCGAGTAACACAGCAGCGCGCCCTCGACACTGTGCAGCAGGATCCCGATATGCCGTCCGTTCGCCTGACCCATGCGTTTCTCCCTTGCCGTCTCCCTGACTATGGCGCGCTCGCGGCGGCGCTGCCAGCCCGGACGAAGGCGCGATCATGATACAGATACAAAAGGCTTCTCTGTCGACCGGCGTCACGATGAACGTCGCGCTTGCCGGGGCCGACGACGCACCACCGGTGATCCTCCTCCACGGATTCCCCGAATCGCACCGGACCTGGCGCGGCGTAGCGCCGTTGCTGGCCGATCGATTCCGGCTGATCATGCCCGACTTGCGCGGGTTCGGGGCCAGCGACCGGCCGCAGGACGTCGCGGCCTACGCCACCGACACGTTGGTCGCCGATATTTTCGCGCTAGCCGATGCGATGGACATCGACCGGTTCGCGTTGGTCGGGCATGATTGGGGCGGGGCGATCGCCTGGGCGGCGGCGCTGCGCGGCAATAGGCGGATCGAGCGGTTGGGAATCGTCAATTCGCCTCACCCGTGGATTTTCCAGAAAACGCTGATCGAGGACGCCGGCCAACGCGCCGCCTCGCAATATATCACGGCATTTCGGGCTCCGGGGATGGAAGCAGCGATCGAAGCGATGGGCTATGATGCTTTCTTCGACAAAAGCTTTTCGAAGCATGTCGACCTCGACTCGATACCGGCTGGGGAACGTGCCCGCTACATTGTCGACTGGAGCCGTCCTGGCGCGTTGACCGCGATGCTCAACTGGTACCGCGCCAGCCATCTCATTGTGCCCCCTCCCGGCCCAACCATTCCCCTGCCCGACTGGGTGGTGAAGTTTGCCGGCCGCTTACGCGTGCCCGTGCAGATAATCTGGGGCCTAGACGACAAGGCGCTGCTGCCGGTCCAGCTCGAGAGCATCGGCGAGGTGGGCGACGATGTCGAAGTGGTGCCGCTCAAGGGCGTCGGCCATTTCGCGCCGTGGCAGGCCCCCGACCAAGTTGCCGCCGCGCTGGCCCCCTTCCTTGGCCGTGCCTGAGCGGCTACAGGCCCGCGCCATGGCACGCTCCCTCTCGCGCTCCGCCGCCCGGCTCGCCGCCGTGCAGGCGCTCTACCAGCAGGAGATGGAGGGCACGCCGACACCCCATCTGATCCACGAATTCCACGATCACCGCCTCGGCGCGACAATCGAAGGCGCGACCTACGCCGACGCCGAGCAGAGCTTTTTCGACGATTTGGTCAGCGGCACCGTCGCCCGGCAAGCCGAAATCGACGAGCTGATAGCAGACCGGCTCGCCAAAGGCTGGAGCCTCGCCCGGCTCGACAAACCGATGAAAGCGATTTTGCGGGTCGGCGCCTATGAGCTGATCGCGCGGCCAGACGTTCCCGTGGCCAGCGTGCTGAGCGAATATATCGATGTCGCCGACGCCTTCTATGACAAGCGCGAGAAGGGCTTCGTCAACGGCCTTCTCGATGCCATCGCCAAGGTGGCGCGGCCCGCCTAGGATTAGGCAATGAGCATCGGCGAACTTGATTTCATCGAGCGGCTCCGGGCCATCGCCACTCATCCCGGCGCGCGTCGGCTCGAGGATGACGCGGCGGTGCTTGGCGACCTCGTCCTCACCCACGACAGCATCGCCGAAGGCGTGCACTACCGCCCCGACGATCCACCGGCATCGGTCGGTTGGAAGCTAGTCACCGTCAACCTGAGCGACCTCGCCGCCAAAGGGGCCGAACCACTCGCCGCGCTGATGAGCGTGACCATCGGCGGCGATCCGCGGTGGGAGGAGCTATTCCTGTCAGGGGTCGCGGCGGCGTGCGAGGCCTATGGCCTGCCGCTGCTCGGCGGCGACACGATCGCGCTCCCCGCCGGCGCGCCGCGTGTGCTCGGGCTGACCGCGATCGGCCGCGGCGGCGCCCATGTTCCCGCACGATCGGGCGGCAAGCCCGGGGATCGCCTGTGGCTGGTCGGCTTGCTCGGCGATGCCGCCACGGGTCTCGCCGTGCTCGAAGCCGATCCCAAGGCCGAGGGCCCGCTGGTCGAAGCTTATCGCCGTCCCGTGCCGCAGCTTGCGGTCGGCCGATTATTCGCGCCCCATGCCCATGCGATGATGGACGTGTCCGACGGGTTGCTCATGGATTTGCAGCGCCTGATGCGCGCCAGCGGTTGCGGCGCGCGGCTCGATCTCGACGCACTTCCGCTTTCACGCGCCTTCATCGCCGAGGTCGGTGCCAACCGCCGCGCGCGCCTCACTGCCGCGACCGGGGGCGACGATTATGCGCTGCTCGCCGCACTTCCCGCCGGACTGGACCCGGCGTTAAGCCTTTCTTTACCCTCAGGAACGATCATCGCCCCGATCGGCAGGCTGGCCGAAGGCGAAGAACTTTCCCTGTTCGACGCCGCCGGCGAGGTGCCGTTGCCGGAGACGCTTGGGTATGAACATCGCCGCGCTTAGCGCCCGCCAATGGATCGTCGGCCTCATCGGTCTGGCGTCGGGCATGGCGACCGCTCTACTGCTTCAATAAAACGAGCTCTTCCAAGCCATTGGCAACAGGCGGGTTGCCTCCGCCCGAAACCCCGCTACACATTCCCCCGCTTTTCACGGCCGCGGCCGCCAATCGGCGGCGCGGCGTCATCGTCGAATAGGGGAATTCACGACATGAACCTGGTACTTATCGCGATCGCCTGCGGCGTCGTCGCGCTGCTCTACGGCATCCTGACCAGCCAGCAGGTGCTACGTGCCTCCGCCGGCAATGCACGGATGATGGAGGTCGCCGCGGCAATCCAGGAAGGCGCTTCGGCTTACCTTCGGCGCCAATATACGACGATCACCATTGTTGGCGTGGTCGTCGCGGTCATCGTCTTTGTCTTCCTCGGCGGTCTTTCCGCGAGCGGTTTCGTCCTCGGTGCGATCCTGTCGGGCTCGGTCGGCTTCGTCGGCATGAACATCTCGGTCCGCGCGAATGTGCGAACTGCGCAAGCGGCGTCGGAGGGCCTGCAGCAGGGCCTGACCATGGCGTTCCGTGCCGGCGCGATCACCGGCATGCTCGTGGCCGGGCTCGCGCTGCTCGCGATCGCGGGCTTCTTCTATTATCTCATCAACGTCGGCGGGCATGCCCCCAATGACCGCATCGTCGTCGACAGCCTGGTCGCGCTGGCATTCGGCGCTTCGCTGATCTCGATCTTCGCGCGGTTGGGCGGCGGCATCTTCACCAAGGCTGCCGACGTCGGCGCCGACCTGGTCGGCAAGGTCGAGGCCGGGATTCCCGAGGACGACCCTCGCAACCCGGCGGTCATTGCCGATAACGTCGGCGACAATGTTGGCGATTGCGCCGGCATGGCCGCCGACCTGTTCGAAACCTATGTCGTCACCGTCGGCGCGACCATGGTCTTAACCGCCCTCCTCGTGAAGGGTGCGGGCGACGCCCTCCTCCCGCTGATGAGCCTGCCGCTGCTGATCGGCGGCGTGTGCATTCTGACCTCGATCCTCGGCACCTACTTCGTCCGCCTCGGCAAGGGCACGAGCATCATGGGCGCGATGTACAAGGGGTTCGTCACTACCGCCGTCACCTCGGCCATCGCGATCTTCTTCGCCACCCAATATGCGCTCGGAGATCTCAATGCGACGATCACCGCAGGGGCGACAACCTTCACCGGCATGGACCTCTACTGGTGCATGCTGCTCGGACTGGTCATCACCGGCCTGATCATCTGGATCACCGAATATTATACCGGCACCAATTACCGCCCGGTCCGTTCGATCGCCAAGGCGTCCGAGACCGGCCATGGCACCAACGTCATCCAGGGCCTGGCGATCAGCCTTGAATCGACCGCCATGCCGACGCTCGTCATCTGCGCCGGGATCATCATCGCCTACAGCCTGGCCGGGCTGATGGGGATCGCCTTCGCCGCAACCGCGATGCTCGCGCTGGCCGGTAT
>NZ_JACDDV010000017.1:23120-37348 GCF_013816785.1 Sphingomonas sp.
TGGCCCGGTCACCGACAACGCCGGCGGCATCGCCGAAATGTCGGGCCTCGATGACAGCGTGCGCGAGAAAACCGACGCTCTGGACGCGGTCGGCAACACCACCAAGGCGGTGACCAAGGGCTATGCAATCGGATCGGCCGGCCTTGCCGCGCTGGTACTGTTCGCCGCCTACACCACCGACCTGAAGGAGTTCTTCCCCGGCCTGAACGTCGATTTCAGCCTTGAAAATCCCTACGTCATTGTCGGGCTGCTGCTTGGCGCGCTGCTGCCCTATCTGTTCGGCGCGATGGGGATGACCGCGGTCGGCCGCGCAGCGGGCGATGTGGTCAAGGACGTGCGCGAGCAGTTCCGCACCAACCCCGGCATCATGGATGGCACATCGCGGCCCGACTATGCGCGGACCGTCGACCTGGTCACCAAGGCGGCGATCAAGGAAATGATCGTGCCCAGCCTGCTCCCCGTGCTCGCCCCGATCCTGGTCTATTTCGTGATCACCGCAGTCGCCGGCCAGGCGCAGGGGTTCGCCGCGCTTGGCGCGCTACTCCTCGGCGTCATCGTCGGCGGCCTGTTCGTCGCTATCTCGATGACCTCGGGCGGCGGAGCGTGGGACAATGCCAAGAAGTTCATCGAGGATGGCAATCATGGTGGCAAGGGCAGCGAGGCCCACAAGGCCGCGGTTACTGGCGACACGGTCGGCGATCCCTACAAGGACACCGCCGGCCCGGCGGTCAACCCGATGATCAAGATCACCAACATCGTGGCCCTGCTGTTGCTGGCAGCGCTGGCGGCCCACGGCACGGGGTGAATCGCCCCGCCTCCGCTTGAATCAAGCCCCGTCGTGGTGCGCCGCGGCGGGGCTTTACTTTGGATGAGCGCCTGCCCATCTGCACGCCATGACGCACGCAATTCGAATCCATAAGACGGGTGGACCCGACGTTCTGAAGTGGGAAGAAGTCGAGGTCGGACAGCCCGGCCCCGGTGAGGTCCGCCTTGCGCAGGAAGCCGTGGGCCTGAACTACATCGACGTATACCACCGTTCAGGCTTGTATCCACAGCCGTTGCCATTCATCCCCGGGGGTGAAGGCGCGGGGATCGTCAGCGCCGTTGGTTCTGGTGTGGAATACATCGAGCCGGGTGACCGTGTCGCTTACGCGGGGCCCGTCGGCGGATATGCCGAAGAACGGCTGATCGCAGCGGATCGTCTCGTGAAGCTGCCGGACTCGATCAGCTCCGATCAAGCGGCGGGCATGATGCTTCAGGGAATGACGGCCCAATTCCTCCTGCGGCAAATCTATCCGGTGAAGAGCGGCGACACGATCCTGATCCATGCAGCGGCGGGCGGGGTCGGGCTGATCGTTTGCCAATGGGCAAAGGCGCTCGGGGCAACGGTGATCGGCACCGTCGGCAGCGACCAGAAAGCGGAGCTGGCTCGCGCCCATGGCTGCGACCATCCGATCGTCTATACGCGCCAAGATTTCGTGGCCGAGGTCCAGCGCATTACCGGCGGGTCGAAGCTGCCGGTGGTCTATGATTCAATCGGCAAAGACACCTTCGTCCAGTCGCTCGACTGCCTCCGGCCCCGTGGATTGATGGTCAGCTTCGGCAATGCATCGGGCGTCCCGGAGCCGATTTCGCCAAATCTGCTACTTCAGAAAGGGTCGCTGTTCCTTACCCGCCCGAGCCTGACTCATTATCTCGCCACGAGGGAAGATATCGAGAGGGCGGCGAGCGACCTGTTTACCATCGTCGCAAGTGGAAAGGTCAAGGTTGAGGTCAAGCAGCGCTTCGCGCTCAAGGACGCGGCCGAGGCCCATCGCGCGCTCGAGGGTCGGAAGACGACCGGATCGACGATCCTGACCATTTGATCGTCCTCCTTCACATTTGATCAATGCGCCGCTAAGGCTCCGCGACTTTTGAACAATCACGGAGACCGATCTTTTGGCCAAGGAAGAACTTCTCGAGATGCGCGGACGGGTGGTCGAGCTGCTGCCCAATGCGATGTTCCGCGTCGAGCTGGAGAACAGCCATGAGATCCTCGGCCACACCGCCGGCAAGATGCGCAAGAACCGTATCCGCGTGCTGGTCGGCGACGAAGTCCTCGTCGAACTGACTCCTTATGACCTGACCAAGGGCCGCATCACCTATCGCTTCATGCCCGGACGCGGGGGCCCCGGCCAGACCCCGGCTTGAGGCTGATTCTCGCCTCGGCGAGCCCGCGCCGCCTCGACCTGCTCGCGCGGATCGGCGTCGTGCCCGACGCGGTCGACCCCGCCCACATCGACGAGAGCGTGCCCAAGGGCGAACTGCCCCGCGTTCACGCGCTCCGCCTCGCGTCGGAGAAGGCGACCGCCGTTGCCGCGCGCCATTCCTCCGATCTAGTGCTGGCCGCCGACACCGTTGTCGCGGTCGGTCGGCGCATCCTGCCCAAAGTCGAGGACGAAGCCATGCTGCGACATTGCATGGCGCTGCTTTCCGGCCGCCGCCACCGCGTCCTGACCGGCGTCGCGCTCGCCATCCCCGGATTGGGCCTACGCACGCGGCTTGTCGAAACGATAATCGCGATGAAGCGGCTTTCCGGCGAAGAAATCGACTATTACGCCGGACACGGCGAGTGGCGCGGCAAGGCCGGTGGCTATGCCCTGCAAGGCTATGGCGAAGTGTTCGTCCGCCACATCGCCGGCAGCTATTCGAACGTCGTGGGCCTACCGCTGACCGAGACTCGCCATCTGCTCAAGAGCGCGGGTTATACGCTTGCCTGAATGGTGGATCGAGCGCGGGATCGGCGAGACCCGCCTCGCACTGATCGACGACGGCCGCATCGTCGAGGCGCGCATCATGCGCGACGGCGTCGTGCCCGCCGGGACGATCCTCCAAGCGCGGCTGACGAGCGTCGGCCGCAACGCTGTGGCCATTGCCGAGGGTCAGGAATATCTCCTGCCCAAGGGCGCACCCGGCATCACCGAGGGTGGCAGATTGTTGATTGAAGTCACCCGCGAAGCGCTGGGCGGGGCCGAGCCGTGGAAGCGGCCGCTGGCGCGCTTCAGCGAGGAAGCGCCGGGTGCTGCGCCCCCCCCGCAAGGCCGCGAGCTTGCCTGGCCGTCGCCGACCGACGAGCTCGAGCCGGCGGGCTGGTCGGATCTTCTCGACGAGGCGCGAACCGGGCTGATCGCCTTTCCCGGCGGCGAGCTGCGGGTCTCGCTGACCCCGGCGATGACCCTGATCGATATCGACGGTCACTTGCCGCCGGCCGAACTGGCGGTCGCAGGTGCCCGCGCCGCCGCCGTTGCGATCCGCCGCCACGGCATTGCCGGATCGATCGGCATCGACTTGCCGACCGCGGGAAACAAAGGCGCACGCCAGGCGGCCGCCGAAGCGGTCGATACCATCCTGCCGCAGCCTTTCGAGCGGACCGCAGTCAACGGCTTCGGCTTCCTCCAGATCGTCCGCCCGCGCCGCCATGCCTCGCTGTTCGAACTGGCCGCTGATCGCGGGGCGTTCGAGGCCCTCGCCCTCGTCCGCCGGGCCGGGCGCGAAGTTGGTGCGACCCGCCTTGCCGCCCATCCGTCCGTGATTGCCGTCCTCGAACGGAACCGCGACTGGCTCGCCCGACTCGCACGGCAAGTGGGCGGCCATGTGACCTTGCGCGCCGATGCATCGCTTGCCATGTCAGGCGGCCATGCCGAACCTGCCTAAGCCCTGCCCGGTGTGCGGCAAGCCGCCCAGCGTCGACCAAGCCCCCTTCTGCGGCCGTGGCTGCAAGGATCGCGATTTGCTCAATTGGCTAGGCGAAGGCTATCGCATCGCCGGCCCGCCGGCTGACGAGGACGGTGGCCAAATGGGCGGGCTGGACAGCGACCGGACGGACAGTTAGAGCGCGCAACGCCCGTCGACGCCGCCCTGCGGCGGCGCTCAGGACAGGCTCCGGCGCCGACCGGCGCTGGACGTGGGCCCAGGTAGCTCAGTTGGTAGAGCATGCGACTGAAAATCGCAGTGTCGGCGGTTCGATCCCGTCCCTGGGCACCATACAGTTTTTCTCTGCGTTTACAATTACTTAGGTGATATTGTCGGCGAAAATTTGGCCGAAATATCCGAGGCTTGTGACGCCCTTAAGAGAGACAAGTCCGCCTGGAGATTAGTTGGGCTACACAGTAAGCCTCAGAAATCCGCTATTTTCTCTCGCCCTGCTGCTTCCGCGTCCCCGTTTCGCATAACTAGCAAAGGGTTTCGATCAGCCCTACAGCGCCATTCATTGATCACTCTCATTCTTTCCATTCTCCAGGCGTCCGCGCACGATGAAATCGAATCATAATCCCTCGCTTGAAGACCGCTTGGCCGGGGCGGCGAAGTCGCGGCAAAAGGCGTTGGACGCTTTGCGCTCCAAGCCACCGGTGGATGAGAAGGTCGTCGCGGCGCGTCATGAAGCGCGCCTCAAGCGCGACGCGGCGCACGCCGAGAAGCGGAACGCCAAGAGCACCGAGGCTGCTGCGGCTAAGCAAGCCAAAGCCCACGTCGCCGCCGAGGCAGCAACAGTGCCCGCTCCGTCAACCGGAGCCGAACTCAAGGCCGCCCGCGATGCACGCTATGCGGCGCGAAAGACCCGCAAATAGGTCAAGCCGCGTCATTCGATGTGTTGGGGTAGGGGAAAGGGTGAGGCCGTCGACATTGTCATCGGCATACCTCGGGATCGCCGACCTTTTACACGCTCGTAAATCCGGATTCTGATCGGGGTCGAAAGCAAGCGACCCCAGTACTCACTACCATGGCCGCTTTGAGTCGAGAGCGGACATTCCCGAAATTGCGCCGCTGAAGCACGCTGACACCAATCGAAAGGGCCGCTATCGCTCCACTTGCATTGAAGGCAGGTTGCATGTTGTTTAGGCGCGCGCGACGCGGGGAGCCCGGTCAGAAATGGCCGGGCTTTTTTACACGACCCGCCGGGCGGGGGGCAGTCGGCACTGGTCCGACCGAACCCGTCCGACGGCGCGGATTACTTCGCGTCGGCCCGCGCTTCCCGGACCCGCAACCGCTCTCGCAAGAACCCAAGCACGCGCTCGATCGCTTCCCGCGTCGGTTCGCCTTCCTCGTCGATCAGCCCGATGGTCAGAACGCTATGTGGCGGCTCGGGATTGACCTTGCTCGACCGCCCGGGGAGCTCGATCCCCTCGAATCCCTCGCCAAGCTCGCGCCGCAAGGTCGCGAACCGCGCTGCGCGGCAGAACAAGGCATCGCCATGAAACCGCACGCCCATGACCTTGAGCCCCTCGTCCGTGATCCGCCGCCGCGCATTGACCAGGGTCTCGGGCGTTACGTGCAGCGCCGCCGCCTTGGCGGGCGTCAGCGGTAGCGGGAACGACGGATGCCCCATCACCGGCGCAACTACCCACGGGTCGAGCGTCATGGTCAGCGCAAAATTGCCCGTCACGCACATCCCCACGGCGCCCACGCCGACTCCGCCAATCTCCTCATGCACTCGCCCCGCCAGTGCGCGCAGCCAGTCAGTGATCGGGCTCGACCGGTCCTCGGCAAGCACGTGGAATTCGCGGCTGATGCACACCCGGGCAAGCTGGAACATCCGATCGACCGGATTGGTCTTGCGCCCGAGCGTACCGAACAGATGCGGCATGAACACCGTAAACCCCGCATCCGCCACCTTGTCGGCAAAGCGAAGCACCTCCGCAGAGATCCCGGGAACCTCGTGCATCACGACCACCCCGGGCCCCGTCCCCTTGCGATAGACGGTTCGCTCCGTCCCGCCGTGGGAGAAGGGGAAGGAGGTGTAGCCGGGAAGTTTTTTCATGAGCGGACAACGCGCGAGCGGGGGATTGGGGCCGGTTGCGACCAAACACGGCGGTCAGTCTGGCACCACAGAAAACGCCGTCCCGTTCAGATTGCCCAAGCGCCCCAAGCGACGAGCAACGTTCCGGCCGCAGCGAGCGCGATGTGGAGGTAGAGCAGCCACAACGGGAGAAGCTTTCCAGCGAGGTGGTAGCCGAGGTTCATGACTACGCCTCCGCCCGCTGCGACGGCCAATAGAATGAGACCGAGCATCGCGCCGCCTTCAACGCGGTCGGTTAGACCGACGTAGGCCAAAAGGGTTAACCCCGAGGCTGCAAGGAAGCCATGCGCCATCGCCAGCCATGATGGCGGATTGGCCTTCTGGGCGATGCGCCGGAAGGCCATTAAGATGCCCCCGGCCGCGGTGAGCAGCAGCAGGATGGAAGCGGTCTGTAACATCGTCATTGAATTCATTGCTCATGTCCGCTTGGTCGATATTACGTCAAGCCGAGCTTTCGCCGATTGTGCCGGCCCGGTCAATCTGAAGAAGAACCTCGTGTCTGCTGAGGAGCGGTGCGCGTGCCGGGGAAAGATCGGTGCGCGCTTCGGCAGCAAGCTTAGCGACGAACCTGGTCTCAGTCAGCTCAACGTCGATAATGTCCGCAATGGGTCGAAAGCGACATTCGGCTGAATATCCGAAAATGCGTGGAAACACATTCAGCGCCCCTGCATTCCTTCCGAATGGTCCGGTCATATCGAGTGGAGCATCCGTGACAGGGCGACTTGGCCTCGGTCCATGTCGAAGCGGCATGGCTATGTCCATGAAAACAAACTGTTGCTTTGGGAGTTGAGCTAGACAGCCTGCACAATTCCACTTATGTACCAAGCGTTATGGAATGTTTGGCTCAGCGCGCCTGCAAGGGGCGACCAAGAGAATTTGATGTTGACATAGCCTTGTCGGCCGCCCTGCGCGTGTTCTGGACGAAGGGCTATGAAGGCACCTCGTTGACCGATCTGACCGGTGCCATGGGCATTACCCGGCCCAGCCTTTACGCGGCATTCGGCAACAAGGAATCACTTTTTCGCAAGGCGCTCGATTTATATGAGCGAGAGAAGCTCGCTTATGTCGGCGAAGCATTGAAAGCGCGGACGTCACGCGACGTCGCCGAGAGGCTGTTGCGGGGCGCACTGGAAATGCAAACGCGCGACTGCGAGCCGCGAGGCTGCATGCGCGTCATCAGCTCGGTGAGTTGCAGCCCCGAGGCCGATTCGATTCGCGAAGAATTGATGGAGCGGCGCCGTTCGTCACAGCGGGCGCTGTGCGATCGAATGGAGCGAGCGCAGGACGAAGGCGATCTTGCAGCGGACGTCGATGTCGAGGGTCTTTGCAATTATCTTGGCGCGATCCTCCAAGGCATGTCGGTCCAAGCCGGCAGCGGTGCGACTGAGGCCCAACTTCAATCGCTAGTCGAGACTAGTCTGGCCATGTGGCCCGGCAAATAGACGAAAAAAATTTCGTACCGAGCAGTATTGAAGTCTTGACCACAATGAACGCACATTCTATACCGATGAGTATAGAAGAACGGTTTCAGGCCGTCGAGGAAAAAGCGACGCGTAACATCCGCAAACCCGGGCAAGATACCGCGCCGTAAGGAGCGGGCCCCCCGTTCAACATCACTTCGGCGCAGATTTCCGGCGTGCAGCAACTGCTGTCGCGACGAACGGAAACCTGCGCCGACGGAACCATCCACTCCGCGGTTCTCCCGCCGGAAGCGGCAAGTTGTGCTTGCCGAACAGGAGAATATTCATGGCTAGCCTGGCCCTTTCCGCTCTGCGCCGGTCACCGGCCTCCACTCCGCCCGCGAAGCCGTCCGCGATGATCGGGTCCGGTGCATCGCAGGCGCGACTTTCCGCGCTGGAATGGTCGATCGTCGCCATGGCCGAGCGCGACGGCCTGTCAAGCATCCGCGAGCCAGGCCGGTTGGTATCGGCGCTTACGGGCCTGTTCGGAATCTCGCAGCCTAATCGCCTCGGCAACGAGCGTCTCGAAACCTTGCGGCGGATCGCGATCTTTTCCTGGAACAATGTCTGGAACGTACCGAAGGCGGAGATCGCTGGCTTCCTGGAAGCGGGCTTTACCACCGACCAGTTTGAACTGATCCAGCACAGCGTCGGCGAAGCGCGTAGGGCCCGTCGTCGGAGGACGACCCGATGAACCAGCTCACCGAAATTAAGGCTGATGACCGCGTTGATCGGCCGCGTTCGATGAAGGTGATCGTCGCCGAGCTGCCATGGTCCAAGAAAGTGGCGCTGGTAGCATTGCCTATCGCGCTAGTTGCGGGGGTCGTGATGCTGGAATCGCGCGGCGTCCCGGTCGCGGCGCTGCCGCCGTCCCCCACCGTGACGGTGGCCACGCCCTTGTCGCGACAGATTGCCGAATGGGATGATTATTCGGGCCGTTTTGAGGCCAGCAAGAGCGTCGAGGTCAGACCGCGCGTCTCCGGCGCGGTGATCGCGGTCCATTTCACTGACGGGGCCGTCGTTCGCCGCGGACAATTGCTCTACACGATTGACCCACGTCCGTTTCTCGCCGCTTTGGCGGAGGCTCGCGCCGCGGTCATGGGGGCGCGAAGCGACCTCGTTTTGGCGCAGGAAGACTATGGCCGGGCGCAGCGCCTGCTTTCGGCGGACGCCGTTTCCCGCAGCGACGTGGATCGCCTGAGAGCGCGCGTGCAGGCGGTCGAGGCGGCGTTGGCCGCGGCCAACGCGCGGGTCCACTCGCGCGCGCTCGATGTCGACTTCACCCGGGTCCGCGCCCCGATCTCTGGCCGGATTTCCGACCGGCGGATCGATCCGGGTAACCTCGTCCAAGGCGGCGGTAGCGGCGCCGAAGGATCGCTCCTGACGACGATCAACGCTCTCGACCCCGTTTATTTTACGTTCGACGCGTCCGAGGCACTGTTCCTCAAGGCACGCCGCGCGCGGGAAAGCGGTGCCGCCAGCTCAGCGGTCGATATCCGCCTGCAGGATGAGGCGGACTATCGCTGGCACGGCCGCCTCGATTTCACCGACAATGGCCTCGACCAGCGGTCGGGCACGATCCGCCTGCGCGCGGTTGTCGCCAATCCAACGCAGTTCCTCACGCCCGGGATGTTCGGCAACATGCGGCTGTCGACCAGCCTGGCGACGACGGCTCTGCTCGTTCCAGATTCGGCACTTCAGACCGACCAGGCGCGCAAAGTCGTGATGATCGTCGGTCCGGACGGAACCGTCGGACCGCGCCCGGTAACCGTCGGTCCGCTGATCGACGGGCTGCGGGTCATTCGGTCTGGCGTGAGCGCGTCCGATCGGGTCATCATCAGCGGCTCGCAACTTGCGATGCCGGGGACCAAGGTTCAGGTCCGCGCGGGCAGGATCCTGCCCCAGCAAGCTGCCGCTGCGTCGGCGAGTTTGCCCGTCTCGTTTAGCGGCGAGGCGACGTTCACCGGTCGCTGACTTCTAACCGACCCATTGATACGGCCGCCTGCGGGCGAGGAGAATTCCAAATGCGTTTTTCGCGCTTCTTCATTACGCGACCCATCTTCGCGGCCGTGATCTCCATCCTCATCACGGTGATGGGGGCAATCGCCTATTTCGCTTTGCCGGTGTCGCAATATCCTGACATCGTCCCGCCGACCGTAACGGTCAATGCCGCCTATCCGGGCGCCGATGCCGAAACCGTCGCGTCGACCGTGGCGGCACCTATCGAACAGGAAATCAATGGCGTCGACGACATGCTCTACCTGTCGTCACAATCGACAGGCGACGGCAATCTGGCGATCACGGTGACGTTCAAGCAAGGCACGGACCTTAATGCCGCGCAGGTTCTCGTCCAGAATCGCGTCGCGATCGCGGTGCCGCGCCTGCCGCAAGAGGTTCAGCGGCTCGGCATTGTTACGCGCAAAACATCGCCCGACTTCCTCATGGTCGTGAACCTGATCTCGCCCGACCACTCGCTCGATCGCGGCTATATATCCAACTATGCCCTGACCCAAGTTCGCGACCGGATTGCCCGTTTGGACGGGGTTGGCGATGCCCGCCTGTTCGGATCGCGCGATTACGCGATGCGCGTCTGGATCGACCCCAACAAGGCGGCAGCACTCGACCTGACGGCCGGGGAAATCGTCAGCGCCCTTCGCGCGCAAAATGTGCAGGTGGCCGCCGGCACGCTCGGCCAGCCGCCCTATTCAAGCGGCGGCGCATTCCAGGTCAATGTCGAAACTCAGGGTCGGCTGTCCGACCCGGAACAGTTCGCCAAGGTCGTCATCCGGACCGATGCCGATGGCCGGCAAGTGCGCGTTTCCGACGTCGCCCGGGTCGAACTCGGCGCCGCCGACTACGCCTCGAATACTTATCTCTCGGGCGATCCAACCGTCGTCCTTGGCGTCTTCCAGCGGCCGGGATCCAACGCGCTCGCCGCCGCCGCCGTGGTCAAGGCGGAAATGGACACCATGGCGAAAGGCTTCCCGCCGGGGCTGGAATACCGGATTATCTACAACCCGACCGAATTCATCGCGCAATCGATCGACGCGGTTCGCGACACGCTACTGGAAGCGATCCTGCTCGTCGTGCTGGTCGTGATCGTCTTTCTCCAGCGCTGGCGCGCCGCTGTCATCCCGGTCGTCGCCATTCCGGTGTCGTTGATCGGGACCTTTGCGATCCTGTTGGCCGTCGGTTATTCGCTCAACAGTCTGTCGCTGTTCGGGCTGGTGCTGGCGATCGGAATCGTCGTCGACGACGCTATCGTCGTGGTCGAGAATGTCGAGCGCAATCTGGCCCGCGGACTGTCCGGGCTGGATGCCGCGCGGACATCGATGGACGAGGTGGCGGCGGCGCTGGTGGCAATCGTGTTAGTGCTGTGCGCGGTGTTCCTGCCGACGTTGTTCCTCAATGGGCTGTCGGGCGCTTTCTATCACCAGTTCGCGGTGACGATTTCGGCGGCGACGCTGATCTCGCTGCTCGTGTCGCTGACTCTTTCACCGGCGCTGGCGGCGATCCTGCTCAAGCCGCACAGCGAGGATAAGCCGGGCGGGCGAGTGACGACCCTGCTTCGAGGTGCGGGGCACAAGTTCAACAGGGTGTTCGATCGCTTCAGCCATCGCTATTCGCAAATGACGCATCGCCTGGTGCTAATGCCGAAGCGGATGATGGCGGCCTATGCGGTCCTTATCGTCGCGACAGTCGGCCTGTTCGCGATCACGCCGACCGGCTTCATCCCGGCCCAGGATCAGGGCTATTTCTTGACTGTCATCCAGCTGCCGCCTGGGTCCTCGCTCGAGCGGACCGACGCGGTCATGCGCAAGGTCGCGGCGCGGATCCTGCCGATCCCGGGCGTCAAGGGTTCGGTCATGCTTGCGGGCTTCGACGGCGCGTCGCAGACGCAGGCTCCGAACGCCGCGGCCGCTTATGTCCCGCTAGAATCGTTCCAGGAACGCAAGAAGCTCGGTGTCACGCTAGCTGGGATCATGGCCGAAGCCCAAAAGCGGACCGCCGACATCAATGAGGCGCGGCTGATCATCGTCCCGCCGCCGCTGATCCAGGGCCTCGGCTCCGCTGGCGGCTATCGGATGATTGTCGAGGACCGTAACGGGCAGGGGCCGCAAAAATTGTCCGGCCTGTCATGGGGACTGATCGGCAAGGCCAACCAGACGAGGGGCCTCAGCCAGGTCTATACCCTGTTCGATGTTTCGACGCCGCGCGTCTTCGCCGATGTCGATCGTGAAAAGGCCGATTTGCTGGGGGTCCCGCCGGAACGCGTGTTCGAAGCGTTGCAGGTCTACCTAGGGTCGACTTTCATCAACGACTTCAACTTGCTCGGCCGAACCTATCGAGTCACCGCCCAAGCCGATGCACCCTATCGCGCGAACGAGGCGGATATCGCCAATTTGCGTACGCGGTCGAACTCTGGTGCGATGGTGCCGTTGGGATCGATGACGACCTTCCAGGATCGCACAGGGCCGTATCGTGTGTCGCGATACAATGGCTTCCCCGCGGTCGAAATCGACGGCGACACCGCCCCCGGATTCTCCTCCGGCCAGTCGCTGAAGAGTATGGAGAAGATTGCCGCGGATACCTTGCCCGCCGGCTATTCGACCGAATGGACCGGCATTGCCTATCAGCAAAAGGCCGCCGGAAGCACTTCGGGCTTGGTCTTCGGCATGGCGGTCCTGTTCATCTTCCTCGTGTTAGCGGCGCAGTTCGAAAGCCTAATCCTGCCGCTGTCGATAATTCTGATCGTCCCGATGTGCTTGCTGGCAGCCATGGCGGGCGTTCATCTGCGGGGCATGGACAATAATGTGCTGACGCAGATCGGCCTCGTCGTGCTGATCGCACTGGCGGCGAAGAACGCGATCCTGATTGTCGAATTCGCGCGTCAGGACGAGGCGGCGGGCATGTCCACGGTCGAAGCGGCGGTACGCGCTGCGCACGATCGACTTCGGCCCATTTTGATGACAAGCTTTGCCTTCATCCTGGGCAGCGTGCCGCTGTTGCTTGCCACCGGGGCAGGAGCGGAACTGCGCCAGGCGCTCGGGACCGCCGTCTTCTTCGGAATGGCCGGCGTCACCGTATTCGGGCTGATCTTCACGCCGACATTCTATGTCGTCTGCCGAGGAATCGGCGACCGGTTCGCGGCGCGTCAGGGGCATCCGCCAGTCGCGCTCGCCTCCGCAGAATGAAAAAGGTTCGGATAATGGTCGCACGAGTACTGACGTTGGTTTCGGCGCTGGCGCTCGCCGCCTGTGCCGCGGGACCCAATTATACGCCGCGATCGGTCGCGGCTTCGGCCGCTGGTCCGTTCATCGGAGGGTCGTCGTCCGCGATCGTCGCTGACTCCCAACCGGACGATCATTGGTGGCGGCTCTATGACGATCCGGTGCTCAACGCCCTGGTCCAAGACGCGCTGTTCGCCAACACTGACCTGCGCGTTGCCGTCGCGCATCTCGCCAAGGCGCGTGCGCTGGTCCGCGAAGAGCAAGGTGCAAGGGAACCGCAACTTGGCCTCGGCGGTAGCGCGCAATATGGCCGCCTGGCGGGTCCGTCAGCGTCGGGCGCCAATCGCACGGACATTCAGGTCAATGGCCAGGCCGGTGTCGCCTATGAGGTCGACCTGTTTGGCCGCATCGGCCGCGGGATCGAGGCGGCGCGGGGCGATAGCGAGGCAGCGGCGGCCGATGCCGATGCGGTTCGCGTCACTGTCGTGTCCGACACCGTGCAGGCGTATGTCGATGCAGCGTCATCGGCGGAACGGATTGCCGTCGCCGAAAAGATCGTAACCTTGCTCAATCAATCGCTGGCATTGACCGAGCGGCGGCATCAGGTCGGCCTCGCCACAGGCCTCGACACCGCGCGCATTGCCGCGCTGCGCGACCAGCGGCGGGCCGATATTCCCTTGCTGCGAGCGCAGCGGCAAGGCGCCTTGTTCCGCCTTGCGACGCTCACCGGGCGGGCGCCGCGCGACCTGCCGGGGAACGTTGCTTGGCTAAGCTCCTCCCTGCACCTAGAACGGCCAATACCGGTTGGCGACGGAGTCAGCTTGCTCGCGCGTCGACCGGACGTGCGCGCTTCGGAACGTCGGCTGGCGGCTGCGACCGCCAGGATCGGCGTCGCCACCGCGGATCTCTATCCGCGCATTACACTCGGCGGTTCCATCGGGTCGAGCGCAACTGGCCTGGGCAATATTTTCGGCGCCAATCCCGTGACCTGGCTGATAGGTCCGTTGATCAATTGGACGGCTAACCGCACTGCGGCGAGAGCCAGGCTTGCCGGTGCACGAGCGGACACCCAGGCCACACTGGCGACGTTCGATGGCACCGTCCTCCGGGCACTGCAGGAGGTCGAGACTGCATTGTCGTATTACCGCCAGACGGTCATCCGGCGAGATGCGCTGCGCGGTGCCCGCGACCAAGCTGAAGTCGCGGCGCGAATTACCCGCATCCGCCAACGAGAAGGCGATATAAATTCGCTCGAATTGCTCGATGCCGAACGGACCGCTGCGGACGCGCAAGCCGCGTTGGCGGCCGCTGATGCTAATATCGTGTTTGCTCAGATCGATTTGTTCCGGGCGCTAGGGGGCGGGTGGCAACAGTAACGTCTTCGCATATTAAAATCCCTGTTCAGTGCTCAGGGAACTAGACCCTTGGAATGGCTCAAAGAGGGTTCTTGGCCACCTCAAGGGTGCATAAGTCTAAAAAACCCTTTCCCTGTATTTCTCAGGTGACAGGGAATATCAACCGATACGGGTTTGCATCAGACTGCATCCCGCACCATTTTTTCCGCAATAATCGCTACCATTGCGCCCGAGTTCGCCCGCCGCGCATTTTCCATCTGATTGCGGGTGTAACCGGCCGCCGCGGTTGATCGAACATTAGGGTGGCGCCGGGGCGGGTCCAGGAGTCTAACATGCCCAAGCTCGA
>NZ_JACDDV010000018.1 GCF_013816785.1 Sphingomonas sp.
GTCGAGCACCATCTCCCGATCCCACGGCATCAGCGTGCGCAAGTCGATGAGGTCGGCGCTGATCCCGTCGGCAGCGGCCTCGCATCGCGGCACCATCGCGCCCCAGGTGACGACCGTAATGGCATCGCCTTCGCGTACCTTCTTCGCCCTCCCGAACGGCAGGACGAATGCATCGCCCGGCCACGGCCGTCGGGCCCAGGCATCGTCGAGCATCGCGCGATGCTCGAAAAAGATCACCGGGTCGTTGCCGCGTAAGGCAGCGCGCAACAGCCCGACCGCATCCTCGGCATTCGACGGCACTGCGACCTGCCAGCCAGGATTATGGACGAATTGCACTTCGTTGGTTTGGCTGTGCCACGGGTCGCCGCACTTGAAGAAACCGCCGGGGATGCGCAGGACCATCGGTGCCGAAAAGCGGTTGGCGGTGCGCCAGCGCATCGTCCCGCAATCGTTGATCTGCTCGGTCGCCGGCTCGGCATATTTGCGGAACTGGATTTCAGGCACCGGCATCAAACCTGCCAGCGCCATGCCGACCGCGCGGCCGATAATGCCCTCTTCGTTGAGCGAGGTATCGAACACCCGGTCGTGGCCGTATTTGTCTTGCAGGCCGAGGGTCACCGCGTGGACCCCACCCTTGGGTCCGACATCCTCGCCAAACACCAGCACCTTCGGATTGGCCGCCAGTTCCTGATCGAGCACTCGGCGGATGGCGGTGACCATGTTGATCCGCTGTCCCTCCGGCCGCGGCTCATCACTGCTGCCGTCGACGCTCAGCCCTGCCCGGCCACCAACCCTGCTCGGCTCGCCCTCGAAAAAAACGTTGCTCGTCACACGATCCGGCGACGACACGCCGCGCGCCTCGGCTTCCTCACGCGCCTTCTCGACCTCGGCCCCGGCTAGGGATTCGATCGAGTCCCAATCGAGGTCGCCGGCGAACATCTTGAGCTTGGGCAGGGGGTCGCGCGCCCATTCCGCCTCGATCGTCTTTTCACTCTTGTAGGTCTGTGTGTCCTGGAAGCTGTGGCCTTCCAGCCGCGGCACCGTCAGCCGAATCAGTGCCGGGCCTTTACGGCCCCGCACATGCCCAATTGCGTCGCCGATCAGCCGCGCGGATTCGGCCGGCTCGGTCCCGTCACCGCTGAAGATGGTGAGGTTCTTAAAGCTGCCGAGGTTGGCGGCGATATCGCGCCCCGGCGTCTGGTAATCCGACGGCACCGAAATGCCGTAGCCATTGTCCTCGATGTAAAATAGCATTGGCAAGGATTGCGTTGTCGCAATTGTTAGCGCTGCCCAAAATCCACCCGTCGCGCAGCTGGCGTCACCGCCCAGCACCACACTGATCGCGCCGTTCGCTGGCTCGCCGAGCACGCGCTCCTTGTATATAATTGCCTGCGCCCAGCCTGCCGCCGGCGTATATTGCGCGCCGACCCCGCCGCACATCGGCAAGGCGTGACAGCCGCCCGGATTGGGGTAGTTGAACACCACGCCGATGTCGCGGCCGTCCGAATAGCCGCCTTCGCGGCCCATGCCCGACCCCAGCGCATCGGCCAGCGGCACGCCGAGCGCGAGCAGCATTGGCCGCGAACGATAATAGCCGCACGCCGCGTCGCCATCGCGAAGCTGCAGGCCGAGAATAACCTGCGCCAGATCATGCCCGCGCGCCGAGAACTGATAGAGAATCTTTTTTTCGGGAACGAGCCTGGTCTCTTCGAGCGCGTCGAGTGCCCGGCTTGTGGTCACCAACCGCGCCACTTCCGCCCAGTCGAGGCCCGCCGCGGTCGCCCTAAAATGGGCGTCAGCCATTCATCGCCCCGACCACGGCGGCGACAAAACGATCGATTGCATCGTCGGCCATGCCGACGACGTTGAACCGGCCGCTGTCCGCCATGTAGATCGCGTGCGTGTCGCGCAGCTGCCGCACTTGGTGGGCATCGAACGGCAGCATCGAGAACATGCCGAATTGACCGCCGATGTAGGCCAGCCGCGGGTCGGCCGCCGCGATCCGCGCGCGGATATTGTTGATCCGCGCCCGCATCCCGGCCAGTTCGACCTGCCAGTCTGCGGTCAGCGCTTGGTCGTCGAGCACGGTCCGCACCGCCGCCGCGCCATGGTCGGGCGGCATCGACCACATTTCGCGCGCAATCTGCGCGACATGGTCCATCGCCCGGCCCGATGTCGCGGCATCGGCCGACTTGATCCACAGTGATCCGACGCGGTCGCGATAGACGCCGAAATTCTTGTCGCAGCTCTGCGCGACGATCACCTCGTCACAGACTTCGAGCAATGCGTGCAGCCCGGCCGCATCCTCGCCCAATCCGCACGCCAGCCCTTGGTAGGCGATGTCGACCAGCGGCAGCAGCCCGCGATGCGCGACCGTGCGAACGACATCCGCCCATTGGTCTTGGCTGAGGTCGGCGCCGGTGGGGTTGTGGCAGCATCCGTGGAGCAACACGACATCACCAGCCCGCGCGCCATCGAGCATCGACATCATCTCGTCGAAGCGGATGGCCTGCGCGTCGCGGTCGTAGTAGCCGTAGCGAACAATCTCCAAGCCGGCGGCGTTGATCACCGGCGCATGGTTGGGCCAGGTTGGCGTCCCAACCAGCACCCGCGCTGTGGGGTTGGCGGCGGCGACCAACTTGAAGCCGAGCGCTAGCGCCCCGCAGCCGCCCGGCGTCTGCAATCCGAGCAACCGCTCGTCGCCGGCGTGGCGCCCCAGCACGAACGGCCGCAGCAATTCGGTGAACCGCCGGTCGCCCATGCTGCCAAGATAGCTTTTGCTGTTTTGGTGCTGCCACAGGATCTGCTCGGCGGCTTTGATGCAGCGGAAGATCGGCGTGCCCCCCGCCCCGTCACGATAGACGCCGACGCCGACGTCGATCTTATCGTTGCGTGGGTCGGCCTCGGCCAGCGCAATCAGCGCGAGCAGCGAGTCGCTCTTGATCGGGTCAAGGGCCTCAAGCAATTGGGCGCTCGCGCGCATTCCCGTCGTCGTCGGCTGGTCCAGCATGACGAGCGGCCTAGCCGATTCGTTGCGCCCGCGTAAAGCGTGCCCCTACCGGCTGGTGGTGCGGAGGATAAACGCCATCACGCGTCGTAATCGACCGCCACGCCCTCGCCGCACGGGACCGATTGGCAGGTCAGGATATAACCGGCCGCTACTTCTTCATCGGAGAGGCCGTAATGAACCGCCATATCGACCTTGCCGCGCAATACCTTGGCTCGGCACGTCGCACACACTCCGGCCTTGCAGGCGAACGGCGCGGGCAGTCCGGCGTCGCGCGCGCTGTCCAGGATGTTCCGTCCATCGAACTGAACCTTGCGGGTCCGCCCGTCGAGCGTGACGCTGATCGACAGGCCGGCCGCTTCCTGCTGCAATACCGCCTGTCGCGCCGCCGCGGCCGCCGACGGTTTTCCGGCGATGAACCGCTCGATATGAATGCGGTCGTGCGCCACGTATCGGTCGGTCAACGCGGCCTCGGCCGCGTCCATCATCGGGCCTGGCCCACAGATGAACCAGGCGTCGACCTTGTCGGGCTCATCGACCAGCGCGCCGATCGCCGCGTCGCAGGTTGCGCGGTCGAGCATGCCGTTGAACAGGTCGACCTCGCCTTCCTCGTCGCTGAGGAAATGATAGAGTTCGAACCGCCCCATGTAGCGGTCCTTGAGCGCCGCCAGTGCTTCGAGAAAAATCACCGAATTGGATTCGCGATTGCCGTAAAACAGCGTGAAGCGCGATCCGGGCTCGCAGCTCAGGGAGGTGCGGATCAGCGAAATCACCGGCGTGATCCCCGATCCGCCCGCGAACGCCACATAACGCCGCTTTGACGCGGGATCGAATGCCGTGGTGAACGATCCGTGCGGCGGCATCACATCGATCGTGTCGCCTGGCTTCAGCGCGTCCCCGACCCAGTTTGAAAAAACGCCGCCGGCGACCCGCTTGACGGTCACCAGCCACTGACCATCGTCGGGTGCGACGCACAGCGAGTAATTGCGCCTGACTTCCTCGCCGCCGATGTCGGTGCGCAGGGTCAAATGCTGCCCGGCGCGAAAACGGAACGCATCGCGCAATTCGGCGGGCATCTCAAAGCGGATCGAATTCGCCTCGTCGGTCTCGGCGACGATTTCCGCTACCTTGAGCGGGTAGAAATGTTCGGCCATTACCAGGTCGAGTCGGGATAGGTTCGCGGCAGAAACTGCATCACCGCCAGCAGATGGCCGAGATGCTCGCTGTGATGTCCGCGTCGCCCGCCGAGGATCGGCCGCTGGTCGGGCGGAGGATCGAGCTTCGCTTCGCTCAGGACCCGCACAACCTCCGCGCGATATTCCTCCTCGAATGACCGGGGATCGACCGCGACGCCGCGCGTGATCAGTTCTTCGAGCTTCTCGTCGACCTCAAACAGTTCGGGCACGAAGCGCCAGCACCAGTCGAGTCCTTCGGCCATCCGCCGCGCGCTCTCCTCGGTTCCGTCGCCCAGCCTGATCACCCAGTCGGCGGCCAGTTCGCGATGATATGCGACCTCCTTGACCGCCTTGGCGGCAATCCCCGCGATTCCCGGCTGGCTGGACCCGGTTAGCCGGGTCAGCAGCATGTGCTGCCAGGTCGAATAGAGGAATTGCCGCGCCATTGTCCGCGCGAAATCGCCGTTGGGCTGCTCGACCAGCCAGCAATTCTTGTAATCGAGCACATCGCGGTGAAACGCGAGTTCGTCCACATCCCCGGCGAGCGACAGAAAATGCGTCGCCTGCCCGATCAGGTCGAGCCCGATGTTCGCCAAGCTGAGATCGACTTCGAGCGCCGGCGCATGCCCGCACCATTCGCTGAGGCGCTGCCCCAGTATCAGCGCATCATCGCCCAAACGACATGCGTAATCGGCTAGCGCAGCGTCATGCTCGTCGATTGTCGGCGCATCGAACGCCCCGCCGTCGGGCGCCGTGCCGGCGTGACGTACCTGGTCTTTTTCAATCACTGGCAGCGAAGGCATCAGGCGCGACCAACGCACCATGGATCGGGTTGCATATCGACCGGTGGCCCGGCGCGGTCCGGCGGCGCGAACCGGGCCTTGAAAGTGAAGGCGTGAAGGCTCGGACCGAATCGGTCGAGCTGCCATAGCCGTGACAGGCCATCATTGATCGTCGGGATCGCCCCGGTCGGCACCCACCACAGCGCCTGATAAGCACCCTCTGAGACATTAAAATATTCGCGCCGCCGGGCCATCTCCGGCGTATGGCCGCTGCGGTAGACATAGGCGAACAACGCATCCGAGTCCGTCCAAACCGACAGTTTGATAATGAACAACGGATCGGGGCTGACCTCGATCTCCGTCGCATTGCCGCCTTCAGCCTGCAACCGCCAGATGAAGCCGGGGCTTTGATCGGCAAGCGCGTTGATCCGGTCGAGCGCGTCGAAGAACGGCTGGACCGCGGCGTCGCCCCTGGGCGCGACAAGCCGCCCGACATTGATCTGCGCTAGCTGCCAGTCGCTCGTCATATATGCTTCACCTCGTTGGGGATGTCATAGAAGGTCGGGTGTCGATAGACCTTGTCTTCGGCCGGCTCGAACAGCGGTCCGCTGTCGGCGGGATCGCTCGCGGTGATCGACGCCGACGGCACCACCCACAGGCTCACCCCTTCCTGCCGGCGCGTATAAGTGTCGCGAGCGTGGCGGAGCGCGAGTTCCGAATCAGGCGCATGAACGCTGCCGACGTGGCGATGATTGAGCCCGCCCTTCGAGCGGACGAACACTTCCCACAGCGGCCAGTCGCTCACGCCGCGGCCCTGGCCAGCCTCTTGGCCTCGTAAGCCGCCGCCGCGTCGCGCACCCAGGCACCCTCGTCCCACGCCTTACGTCGAGCTTCCATTCGCTCCTTGGCGACTGGCCCTTCGCCGCGCACCACCGCGTAAAATTCTTCCCAGTCGACTTCGCCGAAATCATAACCGCCCTTCGCCTCGTTCCACACGAGGTGGGCGTCGGGAACGGTCAGGCCAAGAAAATCCGCCTGCGGCACGGTAATGTCGACGAATTTCTGTCGCAGCTCGTCATTGGTCTCGCGCTTGATCCGCCAACGCATCGAGCGTTCGCTGTTGGGGCTATTGTCGTCGGGCGGCCCGAACATCATCAGGCTTGGCCACCACCAGCGGTTGAGCGCATCCTGCGCCATCCGCTTCTGCTCGGCAGTGCCATTGGCCAGCGCGATCATGATCTCATAGCCCTGGCGCTGGTGAAAACTCTCCTCCTTGCACACGCGGACCATCGCACGGGCGTAGGGACCGTAGGAGGCGCGCTGCAGCGGCACCTGGTTCATGATCGCGGCGCCGTCGACCAGCCAGCCGATCGCTCCCATGTCGGCCCAGGTCAGCGTCGGATAGTTGAAGATGGTGGAATATTTGGCTCTGCCCGAATGGAGCGCATCGATCATCTGCTCGCGACTGGTCCCCAGCGTTTCCGCCGCGCAATAGAGGTAGAGCCCGTGCCCCGCTTCGTCCTGCACCTTGGCGAGCAGGATCGCCTTCCTCCGCAGCGACGGCGCACGCGTGATCCAATTGCCCTCGGGCAGCATGCCGACGATTTCGCTATGCGCATGCTGCGAAATCTGCCGCACCAGCGTTTTGCGATAGGCCTCAGGCATCCAGTCCTTGGGCTCAATGAATTCGTCCGCGGCGACCCGCGCCTCGAACGCCGCGACCAGCGCGGGATCTTCGGAGCTATCGATTGAGGCAACATTCTTGCCGAGTTCAGTAGTGTACATAAGGATGATGTAGCGCGTCCTGCGGCCCGCTTCAAATCCCTCGATATTCCACGGCGACTGCGGTTGCAGACCCATAGGAGGCGACCTACTAGAACCTGCCAAGCAAGAATTTTGACGTTTCGTAAGGAATAATGGGCCATGCGCCTCAGCAAGCCGCTGCTGCAGCTCCCAATCCGCTTCAGCGCCGACAAGCTGGCGGCGGAGGTTCGGGCCTTGCCGCGGTCTGCCTGGATGCCGCATCCCACGGGCTTTGCAGGCAATGAGGCGGTGCCGCTGGTTTCACCCCAAGGCGAAATGACGGACGCGTTCGAAGGTCCAATGCGACCGACCGAACATCTCGAACAATGTCCCTACATCATGTCCTTGATGGCCGAATTAAACTGCGTGTGGGGGCGTAGCCGGCTGATGGCGCTCGCCGCCGGTGCGGAGGTGCCCGAACATATCGACATTCATTATTATTGGCGAACCCACGTCCGGATCCACATTCCGGTGATCACCAATCCCGGCGTGCTGTTCACCTGTAATGGGGAGACGGTGCACATGGAGGCTGGCGAATGTTGGGCGTTCGACTCTTTCGCGCTGCACAATGTGCAAAACCAGGGAAGCGAGCGCCGCGTACACCTTGTCCTCGATACGGTCGGCGGGGAAAGACTTTGGGATCTGCTAGAAGCGGCCTCGGCCGGAACCCCACCAGACCCTGGTACAGGGAACGATGCCTCAAGCGAGGCGACCAGCGATCCGCTTACGTTCGAACAGATTAATCGACCCAAGGTCATGTCGCCGTGGGAGATTGAGCGACACCTAATTTATATCTTGGACCATGCCCCGGTTGACGCACGGAGCGGGCCGGTCGCGAAGCGGCTCGACCGGTTCATCTCTGCATGGCGCGCCGCCTGGGCGCGCTTCGGCGAATCGGATGAGGGCCTGCCGACCTATCGTGCATTGATCGAGGATATGCGCGGCGAGCTCAAATCCTTGAACGCAGGCAATATTCGGCTGAGCAACAATCAGGGCCTGGATTTCACGATAGACGCGCTAGTTTTGTGGAACGCCGTGTCGCCCGTCCCGACGCGACACTGACCGCCAGCATGTCCTACAAGTCGATTGAATTGACGGCGCAAGGCCGATGATTATTTCTTCCCTGCACAAATTTATCTTCGTCGCAGTCCCCAAGACCGGGACTCACTCCGTGCGTCAGGCACTTAGGAAGCATTTGGGGGCGCAGGACCTGGAGCAGGTCGGCCTGTTCCTCAAAAAGCATTTCCCGATTCCAGAGCTTGCCAAATTGCAGCATGGCCACCTCAGCCTAAAGCAGATCCGGCCCTATCTGAGGCAGGAGGAATGGGAGACTTTTTTCAAATTCGCCTTCGTTCGAAACCCGTTCGACCGCTTCGTTTCCTACTGTGCCTTCATGACCCGGGACAGCGGCCAGTTCGACCGCGATCCGCAGGCCGTGATGCGCGATATTCTGGAGAAGCCGCCGCTGCATCACATTCTATTCCAGCCGCAGCACTTGCTGGTGACGGATACCGAGGGCGAGCTGTTGACCGATCATGTCGGCAGGGTCGAGGAGATGCAGCGCTCTTACGATGAGATTTGCGATCGGATCGGCATCCCGACAGCGCCCCTCGAAAAGATCAACTCGTCGCAGCGCAGGAACTATCGGGAATATTACGACCAGCCGTTGATCGACAAGGTCGCCAACCTCTATAGCCGCGACCTGGAATTGTTCGATTACCGCTTCTGAAGATCAAGGATGCAGCCGAACCCCCGCAAGACCAAGAGCGTTCGCCATCTGGGCACCGTCGACGTCGCGCGGCTTCGCGAGGCCGTGATCGCGATTCCCGACGCCATTTGGGACATGGAAGACGCCACCAAGCCCAATCGGTTTGGAGCGCTCGATGCGACGCGCCACATCATCTTCCGTTTTGTCTCGAGCTTCAACGACTGGCGGACCTCCGACGACAAGCCGTTATGGGCGGAATGGCGATCGATGCTTGAGCCGGTATTGGCGGCCGCAACCGCACCTTATGGCTACGTCCAGGGCGCCTTTCCTCGAATCATGCTGGCGAAGATGCGGCCGGGCGGTGTCATCCATCCGCACCGCGATGCCAATCCGGCTGCCAAATGGCCGCACAAGATCCACGTGCCGATCCAGACCAATGACGACGTAACCTTCTTCGTCGACGGAACCGGCTATAAATTTGCGGTCGGCGAAGCGATCGAAGTGAACAATATGGGCGTTCACGCGGTCCAGAACCTCGGCAGCACGGATCGAATTCATCTGATTTTTGAATATTACGACCTCGACCAGCCCGAACCCGACTGGCTTTCAGCAGCGGGCGCGGCCTGATCGCGGCCAAAAGCCGTACAGTCACTGATAATCGACAGTAATCTCCACGTTCCCGCTGTACAGCCCATCGGCGGTGGTCGGGGTGAGAGCGATCGAACCGCCGACGTTGAAATCGTCGCCTTTGCTGCCGGAGTTGGCGAGGGTGAGCGTCGTCGGTGCGTTAGGGGTGAAAGCGACGCTATTGCCCGTGGCGTTGGTCAGGCTGGAGGGCGCGGTCACGATACGCACCGGCGTGTTGTTGGTGCCGGTCAGGCTGAAGATCGCCGGCAGCGATGCTCCCGAGCAGGTCAGGCCAACGCCGCACGTCTTGACGCCGGCCTGGCTGATGGAAACGCTGGTCGGCGCGGTGACGCGAGTCAGGATGATTAGGCCGAAATCCAAATTTTGCTTGGCGGTCAGGACCAACGGCTTCACGGTCTTGACCGACGCGGTCACATTGACGCTCGCCGCGGTGGCACGCGCGCCCGGTATCGCCGCGAACAGAGCGCTCGCCAGCCAGATCCCGGTCTTGCGTGGAAAAGCCATTTGAATTGCAAAAACCCCGGCCGATTACCCCAAATGGAATAGCCTCGCGCGGTTACGAAGCCGTTAACCAAGGCTCGGCAGTGCCAAAGCCGACTTGATCCGGCATGCCCCTTGGCCTTTAGGAAGAAAGATGACGTACGAAATGATCCAGCTTGCCCGCGCCGACGGCATCGCCCGCATTACTCTCAACCGGCCCGAGCGGCTCAACAGCTTTACCAAAGCGATGCATGCCGAGCTTCGCGACGCGCTCGACAACCTCGGCAAGGCTCGTGTCGTCATCCTCACCGGCGCCGGACGTGGCTTTTGCGCGGGGCAGGATTTGAACGACCGTGCGGTTGCGGGCGAGGAGCCGGTCGATCTGGGCGAAACGGTCGAGGCGAGCTGGAATCCGCTGGTCCGCACGCTGGCCGCTCTGCCGCAGCCGGTCGTCGCCCGCGTCAATGGAGTCGCCGCCGGCGCCGGCGCCAATATCGCGTTCGCCTGCGACCTGGTTGTCGCCGCCAAGTCGGCCAAGTTCATCCAGAGCTTCTCCGCGCTCGGCCTGATCCCCGACAGCGGCGGAAGCTGGCACCTCCCCCGCCTCGTTGGGCAGGCCCGCGCGCTAGGCCTCGCGCTGACCGGTGAGGCGCTGCCCGCCGCGAAAGCCGCCGACTGGGGCCTCATCTGGAAATGCGTCGAAGACGACGCGCTTGACGCCGAGGTCGATGCGCTCGCCGCGAAACTTGCCAGCCTCCCCCCACTCGGCCTTGCCGCGATTAAGGCGATCATCCGCACCACCGGATCGCGCACCCTTGACCAGGAACTCGACCTCCAGCGCGACGAAATGCGCCGCCTCGGCTTCACCGCCGACTATCGCGAAGGCGTAACGGCGTTTCTCGAAAAGCGCCCGGCAAAGTTCGAGGGACGTTGAACGCGCGGAACGATCCTGCCGCCGCTTCAGTTAACGGTCGTCCCGACGCCAACGGCGGTCCCTTGACCAATCACCCAGGCGATTGAATGACGGTCGTTCCCGACAGTCCGAATGGAGAAAGGCGTGATATCCTACGCAACGATCGGCACCAACAATCTGCCGCGGGCGCTCGCCTTCTATGACGCCCTGTTGGCAACGCTCGGCGCCAGGCGTCTTCTGGAGCCGCCCGATCACGCCGGCTTCACCATGTACGGAGTGGATCGGCAAAGCCCGTCGCTCGTGATTACCGGGCCTTACGACGGACAGCCGGCGACCGTCGGCAACGGCAGCATGATCGCCATGGCCATGCCGAGCCGAGGCGCGGTCGATCGATTCCATGCGCAGGCGCTCGCGCTTGGAGCGGCCGACGACGGCGCGCCCGGCCTTAGAAGCGATGAGGGCGAGCGAGCCTTTTATGGGGCCTACTTTCGCGACCTCGATGGCCACAAATTCTGCGTGATGCGTATTGGCCCGGCAGACCGAAGCGGCGAAGGACAGAATCGATGAAGACCGCCCAACTCCTCAATTACTCCCATGACACGTGGATTCCCGGCTCCGGGCAGCTCGCGGAAATTGCCTCGGCGATCGACGGCAGCCTGGTCGCCACCACGGGCTCGGGCGGACTCGATTTCAAGGGTATGCTCGATCACGCCCGCACCGTCGGCGGCCCCGCCCTGCGCAAGCTGACATTCCATGAGCGTGCACGGATCATCAAAGGCCTCGGCCTTGCCATCCTCGATCGCAAGGAAGAGCTGTACGAGCTCAACTACCTCACCGGTGCGACCCGCAAGGACGGATGGATCGACATCGAAGGCGGCGCGGGGACATTGCTCAGCTTTTCGTCGAAGGGCCGCCGCGAGCTGCCAGACGCGCACGTGCTACTCGACGGTGCGCTCGAACCGCTATCGAAGAACGGCACCTTCCAGGGGCAGCATATCTATACGTCGATGCACGGCGCGGCGGTCCACATCAACGCGTTCAACTTCCCGGTGTGGGGAATGCTCGAAAAGCTCGCCCCGACACTGCTCGCCGGCATGCCCGCGATCGTCAAACCTGCCTCGTCGACCGCCTATCTCTGTGAAGCCGCTGTCCGGGTGATGATCGACAGCGGATTACTGCCCGAAGGCGCGGTGCAGCTGATTGTCGGCGGGGTCGGCGATCTGTTCGACCATCTCGGCGGTCAGGACGTCGTCAGTTTCACAGGTTCGGCGGCGACGGCGCTAAAGCTCAAGTCACACCCCGTCGTGCAGCGTGAAAGCGTCAGGTTCGTCGCCGAGCAGGACAGCCTCAACGCCTCGATCCTCGGCCCGGAGGCCGGCCCGGGCACTCCGGAATTCGACCTATTCGTCAAAGAGGTGGTCAACGAGATGACGGTCAAGGCGGGGCAGAAATGCACCGCGATCCGCCGCGCCATGGCCCCGGCGAAGCACCTCGACGCGCTCGAAGCCGCGATCCGCGAGCGCTTGGGGAAAACCACGGTCGGCGACCCCCGCGACCAGGAATCGCGAATGGGCTCGCTCGTTTCCTGCGCCCAGCGGGACGACGTCCGCGCCCAAGTGCAGAAGCTCATCGCTGCCGGGGCACGGATTGTCGCCGGTGACCCCGCCGCGTCGCCCGGACCCGACGGCGGAGCCTTCATGGACCCGATCCTGCTCCGCGCCGACGATCCCTGGACGGCGAGCGCGGTTCATGATGTCGAGGCGTTCGGCCCGGTGTCGACGATCATGCCCTACCGTGACAGCGCCGACGCCATCGCACTCGCCAATCGCGGCATGGGCAGTCTCGCCTTGTCGCTATTCACTCACTCGCCCGACGCCGCCCGCGAGTTTATCCAGGGCGCCGCCTCCTTCCACGGCCGGATGCTGGTCATCAACCGCGACAATGCCGCGGAAAGCACTGGGCATGGCTCGCCCCTCCCGGTGCTGGTCCACGGCGGCCCTGGCCGCGCCGGCGGGTCGGAGGAAATGGGTGGCATCCGCGGTGTGAAGCATTACATGCAACGGACCGCGATCCAGTCGACGCCAGCTATGCTGGCCGCGATCAGCGAGCAATATATCCCCGGCGCGCCCAAGCATTTCGTCGAAGGCCACCCGTTCACGAAGCGCATGGGCGAGCTTCGCATCGGTGACACGCTCAAGACCACCAGCCGCACCGTGACCATTGCCGATATCGAGCATTTCGCCGAGTTCACCGGCGACAAATTCTACGCTCATATGGACGAGGAAGCGGCCAAAGCCTCGCCGATCTTTGAAGGGCGCGTGGCCCACGGCTATCTGATCCTCAGCTTCGCCGCTGGTCTGTTCGTGTGGCCCGATCCCGGCCCCGTCCTCGCCAACACCGGGCTTGAGAATCTGCGCTTCCTGACCCCGCTCTATCCAGGCGATTCGATGCGGGTCGAACTCACTGTCCGTTCGAAATCCCTCAAGAGCGAGGACAGCGGCGTGGTCCGCTGGGCGGTCGAAGTCTTCAACCAGAAGGACGAGCTGGTCGCGACCTACGACCTGTTGACGGAGAATTTGCCGTGACGGCAACCGCCTCCATCACTCGGCTTCGCATCCGGCGGCTTCGCTTTCTCCCCGGATTTCTGTTCGACACGCTGCGCAGTCAGCGTCAGTTGCGGCGCAGCGAGGGCTTCGTCAGCGGCTACACCGCCTTGGGTCCGAAATTCACCTTCTGGACCGTGACGGTCTGGCGAGACCGCGACGCGATGCTCGCCTTCCGCCGGTCCGGCGCTCATCTCAAGGCCATGCCGAAGCTGCTCGATTGGTGTGACGAGGCATCGGTTGTGACCCTTGCCGAAGCCAGTGAAACCGCGCCCGATACGATTGACGCCGCTCGGTTCCTGCAAGAGGGCGGGCGGATCTCGAAAGTGCGCAACCCATCGCCCGCCCAAGCGCGCGGCGAGCTGTGGCCGGACAATATTCTGCCGCGACGCGGCTCGGTGATCCTGCCGATCCGAACCTGAGTGCCGCTGGAAAACTCGCTAAAACGTCCCATACGCATCGCTTCCCGGAACGGCGCTCGCCGCCCGTTCGTTCTCTCCGCGAATCTTTTGATTCGTTAGGGAGAGAAAAATGGCGACCGTTCGCGACTTGATGACCAGCGATGTTGAAACCATCGGCCCCGACCAGACCGCGCGAGAAGCGGCCGCTTTCATGCTCTCGGCCGATACCGGATCGATCCCGGTGTGCGAGAATGACAAGGTCATCGGCATGATCACCGACCGCGATATTGCGGTGCGCGGTGTCGCCGAAGGAAGGAGTCCCGACTGCAGAGTTCGCGACTTGATGAGCAGTGACGTGATTTGTGCCCGCGACACCGATGACGCCCAGAGCGTCGCGCAACGGATGAGCGATGCCCAGGTCCGCCGCTTGCCCGTTCTCGATCAGGGCAACCGCATTGTCGGGATGATCAGCCTTGGCGATCTTAGCCGCGAGGGAAAGCAGGAAGCCGCGTCGCAGGCGCTCGAAGGCGTCTCGGCTTCAGGCGGCCAGCACCAGCAAGCCTAGCGGCTAAAGGCCCGCGATGGCCTTGTCGGTCAGCGGCTTGTCGTTCTCGGCGTCGTTGCGCGCAGCGATCAAGCTCGCCGCCGCCGCGGTCGCGGCCCTGGCGGCGGTAGCCCGCAATTCGTCGATCGCGGCGCGTTCCTCCGCGGCGATCTTGTCCTCGGCCATCTTACCGCGCCGCTCGACCAGCGCCTCGGCATCCTGCTTGGCCTTGGCGACGATCGTCTCGGCATCCTTTTTGGCGCGCTCGACCATCGCTTTGGCTTCCTCGCCCGCGACATCGGCCTTGGCCTGATATTCGGCTTTCAGCGCCTCGGCTTCCTCACGCAGCGCCTTGGCTTCGTCGAGCTGCTCGCGGATGCCGGCAATCTTGGAGTCGAGCGCCTTGCCGATCGCGTTCGGCACTTTTTTCCAGGTCATCAGCGCCAACACCGCGACCATCGCCAGCGCGACCCACCCGGTCGGGTCGAAGCCCAACGCGGTCGGGTCGACATGCTCAACGGCGCCATGGCCCCCGGCCGCAACCGCAGCGGACGTCAGCGTGAATAGCTCAACCATCGACCATCACCGCTTTTACCGCCTTGGCGGCGTCCGCCTCGCTGACTGACAGGCCGGCAACCTTGTCGGCGATATCCTTCGCGAAGCCGGCTGCCAACGCTTCGATCTCGCCGACCGCCGCCGTGCGGCTTGCCTTGATGCGAGCCTCGGCCTCGGCCGCCTTGGCCTGGATCGAGGCGTCTGCCTCGGCGACCCTCTGCTCGGTCGCCAGCGCCCCTTCGGACTTGGCCTTGACCGCCAGCTTCATCGCCTCGCCCCGGCTTTCGTCCATCTTCGCGCGATAGGCTTCCTCGGTCGCATCCGCTTCGGTCCGCGCCCGGTCGGCCGCGGCGATATCCCCGGCGATACGGCTCTCTCGCGCCTCGACCGTCGACTGGATTTTCGGCAGCATCGCCTTGCCGATCCCGAAATATATCAGGCCGAGCACAAGGAGCAGCCAGAAAAACTGCGAATAGGCGACGAGCGCGAGCTGGTTTAGCTGAGGCATTCAACTATCCTTCGAGGACAGAGCCGGATGAGCCCGGCTCCATCGACGCTTAGACGGCGTAGAGAATGATCATCGCCACGGCGAAGGCGATCAGACCCAACAGCTCGGCGGCGGCAAAGCCGATGAACAGCCGGCCCTGCTGGCCATCGGCGGCCGCCGGGTTGCGCAGCGCGCCCTGGAGGAAGGAACCGAAGACGTTGCCGACGCCGGCTGCGGCAGCGCCGACGCCGATCGCGGCGAGGCCTGCACCGATAACTTTTGCTGAAGCGAGATCCATGATGTGTACTCCTTGGGTGAAAACGAGTTACTCTAGTGAAGATTGACTGCGTCGTTGATGTAGAGCGACGTCAGCAACGCGAAGACATAGGCCTGGATCGCGCTCACCAGCAGCTCCAATGCGCTCACCCCGGCTATGAACAGGAACGACAGCGCGCTGATCCCAAGCGAGGTCGGGGTCCCGGTCTGGATGCCCTGGATGATGAAATAGGCGAACACCTTGATCAGAATGTGTCCCGCAATCATTGCAACGAACAGCCGCAGCGCCAGGCTGAACGGCCGCACCATGAAGCTCAGCAGCTCGACCAGGAAGATGAAGGGAATCATCACCAGCGGCGTGCCACGGGGCACGAACAGTGAGAAGAAATGGAATTTGTGGCGCCAGAAGCCGACGATCAGCACGATCGAGAAGCTGATGATCGCCATCAGCCCGGTCACCGTGAACTGGCTGGTGACGGTGAACGGATGGACACCCGGAATTACCCCGAACGGCATCATACCCATCAGGTTGGCGAACAGGATGAAGATGAAGACCGTAAACACCCAGGGCACATATTTCCGCCCCTCCGGCCCTACATTGGTGTCGAGCATTGAGGTAATGAAACCAGTCACCCCTTCGACCGCGACCTGCCAGCGGCCGGGGATCAGCTCGCGCTTCATCCCGCCGATCATGAACAGCCACACCGCGCCGAGCACGATCAGCATCCACAACGCGCTGTTGGTGAAGACGAACGGGTTGCCAGGTTCCAGATGCCCGAACAGCGGGTCGATCTGAAACTGGTACATCGGGTCGATCTTGGTTTCGGCCGCCACTCTTATTTCCCACTGCCCTCGCCGGGGCGCTGATTCGCTGCGCGCATGACGCTTCTGACGGCAAGGCCGAACCCCAGGAACAGCATCGCCAGCATCACCCAAGGCGTCGTCCCGGCCCACCGGTCGAGCAGCCAGCCAATAAGGCCGGCGCCGAACGGCAGCCCGATAAGGTCGGACAGGATGCGCATGCCGACCGATCGGATCAGCCGTTGCGACTCTTCGGACGGCTTGGTGCCGGCCCGAAGGGCTTCCTCGCGCTTGGCCCGGTCGAGCCGCTGGTCGAGCGACGTCAGGCGGGCATCCTGCGGGGAATGTGCATCCTGTTCGTTCTCGTCCACAGCCATGACCCTTCACTCCTCATGTGCGCGGCGACGCTTGTGAAGCGCGCTCGCGAAAGGCAAGGAACATGGCGGCGTCAGAGCCCGCCAAGGCGCCGCCCCTTTATGAAGCGCGCCGCATTTAGTCAACCGGTTGGAGGCCCTCGAAGCCCGCTTAGCCGCAATAATCGGGGCGCGGCGCTGCTTGTCCCGGCGCGCGGCGCTGCCATCCGCCCTCGCTGGCCAGATAATATCCCCCCACCGGCACGCGCGCGAACAAGGTGCAGGAAGCGGCAATGCCGACTTCCTGCGGCGTCGCCTTGCGGCTCGCGGCGAGGTTCGAATAGAGCGACCGGCGGCGAATGTTGATCGTGCTGACTTGGCGGCGAAGCGCGTCGGACGGGGCCGTGACGTAGCCTAGATAGCCGTCGAACCGCTCGCCAATCAGCCCCGCGCCGCGCGCCTGGACGACAATGGGCGGCTCCTGGGCGGCCGCCGGGGCACCTCCCATCGCCGCCATCGCGGCCAGCACCATTGTCAGCCTCAATCTCATTTCTGCCTCGGCGGCGCCGTCTGCGGAAAGGCATCAGGGTTCTGGTTGATCAGCTGCTCGACGTCCTTCTGCAACCTGACGACCACCTCCTGGCGGATGGTGACGTTCAAATTGATCTCGATAGGCTTGTCGGGTGTGTCGACGGTGATGCAGCCGCCCAGCGGCAACATCAGGGCCGCGCCGCAGGCGGCGGGCAGCAGGCGGTGTCTCGGCATGGGCTTCATCCTCATGGCTTGCTCTTAGGGGTGGGCGTAATTTTTTGCTCGACCGGCGTTTGGGTCTGCTGCTGACTCTCTTCCTGGCGACGGGTCTCGAAAACGATCCCCGGCACCTTGTCGAGCGGGCGTGGCAGCGTCGGCTCGATCACCGTGGTCGGGTCGCGGAAGCTCTTGGCGGTGGCGATCAGGGCGCGGAACGGTCCCTTGATGCTCACATTGAACTTGAACGGGATCTTGTTGATCGAACGGATCAGCCGCTGCGCGCTGGTGTTGCCAAGCCCGACGCCCTCCACCGTCAGCCGGGAGGCGAATTCGCCGTCGAGATAGCCGTCGAGGCGGATGATCATCGACTTGAACTTGAGATCGCGCAGCGCGTCGAACGCGAACCCGCCCATCATGCCGAGGTTGGCGCGGTTGACGACGCCGTTATAGGCCAACGTCCCGCCGCCTTGGCGGCTGTCGAGCCGACCGCCGACGATCCGCCCGCCTTCGTCGTCGAAGATCATCGGCAACACGCCATCGAACGTGCCGGTGGCATTGATCTCGGCGAAGCCCATCGTGTCGACGAATGTCTTGGCGTTAAGCCCGACGACTTCGAACGTCAGCCGCTTGGGCGCGTTGCGGCCGAAGTTGAGGATCGTTTCCTGAAGGATCAGCCGCCCGCCCATGAAAGGCCATTCCCCGCGCTCGACCTTGACGAGCTGATTGGGCAGCAGCTGATAGCGGATGACCCCATTTTCGACCAGGATGCCGGGGTTGACGGTTGCCAACGTCAGCGTCTGGCCGGGCGCGGTCCGGAGGCCGAGCAGGTCGGTAAAATGGATCGTTCCCTTAACGCCGGTGACCGGGCCGAAAGTCGCGGCCAGGTCGGTGCCGTCGGTGGTAAAATCACCGGTCGAGGTGACCTTGCCGGCGCCATTCCAGTCGACCCGGCCTTGTCCGCGCACTTCGCCCCTGACCAGCGCGATCACTCCGGCGGCAAGACGGGTCAGTTCCTCGGGCTGAAGGCCGGGCCCAAAGCGGATACCCGGCACGTCCAGCAGGGCATTGCCGGTTCCATTACGAAGGTTGTGAATGATCGTCACGTCGCTAACTTTGGTGCCACTATCGGGATGGCGCAAACTGCCGGTCGCGCGGATCATGTTGTCGGCCAGCGTGAAGTGCACGTCGTTGCTCTTGAGCGGATAGAATTTGGACGGCTCGGCGCGGTCGGACACGGTCAGCCCGCCGTCGAGCGCGAGATTTCCATCGTTGAGCCGCCATTTGCCCGAAGCGTCGCTCAGCAATAGCGGCACCTTGCCGATGATCGCATCGGTTCCGGCGAACGTTCCGTTGACCCCGGCGCCGCCAAAGCTGCCCTTGACCTGCTTGGCGTTGATCAGCACCGGCGTGTCGGCTTGGCCCATCCGCACCGCAATGCCGCTGGCGTCGAACGCGTTGCTGCCGACCAGCCGCGCCAGCCGGGCGTTGAGCGCGAAGGGCGATTTGCCGATCGCCCCGCGCAACCGGACGTTTTGGGTCGCAAGGCCAACGCGAACGGCGCCGCCCGCAGGCCGGGTAACGATCGCCCCCTGGGTCGCGCACAGCGGAAGCCGCGTCGGGCCCAGCCGAAGTGCCCCCGCCGTCAGGCTGGCGAAACCCGCGTCGATACATCCTTCGCCAAAGCGCAATGCACCGCCAGCGCCGAAGCGGCCATGGATCGGCACCCGCAACCCGACCACGCGCCCGCTGGAGAAGGGTCCGTCGAGCAAGGCGACCGCGTCGACCTCGGTCCAGCCTCCGGGACGCGCGGCAAAGCGAATCGTCGACAAGGTGATCTTGGCCCCGCCCGCCGCATAGGGCGCGAAGTCGGCGGTGCCGCTCATCGGCGCGCCGCTCCTCGGCTGACTGAGTGTCACGCGCGCGGTTGGCAGCCCGCCGCCCTGCGTCCTGACCGTCCCGTTGAAACGGATGCGGTTGCCCGGCCAATAATAGGTCACGCCGTCGCCGCCGGATATGTTGATCCGGGCGCCGCTGGCCATGCGAGCACGCGCGGATTCGATCCGTACCCCGCCGCCGCCCCGCCGGTTGATCAGCCGCAGCGAGCCGTCGACATCGAAGCGCCGGACTGCGCTGGTGATAGCTCCCGAGATCGCGTTGGCGATCGGGCCTAACGGCGTGCCTTTGGCCGAAGCGAGCGGACCGGTCAGCCCGGCGGTCAAGCCTGGCGCCAGCGCCACGCCGGCCGCGCCATAGTCGCCGACCAAAATCAGCCCGCCGCGCCGCGCATCGAGCCGGTAGCGTCCGTCGAATCGCGTTCTCTGCGCCAGGATTTGCGCCAACCGCGCCTGCTGGGCGCCAAGGTTGATCCGGCCGATTATGGTCGTCGGCGTACCTTTGAATGTAACGTTGCTGGTGACGTTAGCCAGTCCGTTGACGCCTGCTACCGCCGACGCGAACGTCATCCGCCCCTTGCCGTCGAATTGGTCGAAGCCTTCGGAAAATTGCGAATCTATGTCCATCCTCGGCGCGCCGAGGACGAGATTGCTCGCCGGACAGGCGAACGCCTTCGCGCCGATCGGTCCGACGACATGCGGCCGGCGGGCGGTGACCCCGAGCTTCACCATGCCGCGAAATTGGTCGAGCGTGCAGGCGCCGGGCCTGAGTGCGTGGGCAACGACTGCCAGCCGCCCCTTGAACCCGCCCGACAAATTGCCGCGTCCTTCGACCGCAAAGCCGAGCGGGCCGTAAGGCGTCGCCAGCGCGACGGTCGCGTCCTTCAAGTCGACGACCAGGTTCGGCAGCGTGAACGGCTTGCCGCTCGGCGGCGGCAGCAGCTTGTCGATCTGGCCCCAACTGACCTTGTTGCCGATCACCCGGCCGCGCAGCCGCACGCCCCGCGCGGCGACGCGATAAACTTCGAAGCTGCCGTTCCACTTGATCCGGACCTGGATCACCGCCCGCCGAGCCACCAGGTCGGGCTTGGCCGGGTCGCCGATGACAAGGTTGCTGACCTGCTGGGTGCGCAGGCTTACCCGGTCGAGCGTGTAGCTGGCGGCGACGCCGCGCTTGGCGAGTTCGTCGCGGATCAGGTCGTTGGCCAGTGGTTTGCGGAATATCCACACTGCGGCGAAGGCAATCAGCGCCAGGGCCAGGATGATCAGCAGGCCACGACGCGTGATCCGCCAGACGCGATGCCAATGGCCATGGTCCCGAACGACAACCGGCTCGATCAGCCCGTCCTCGCTCAGCTCTTCCGCCACCTTTCCGGGTCGGCCATCGTGATCGCTCTCACTCATCCCGCTTGAAAACCTCCCGCGACGCCGACCGTTCCGCCTTATCGTTCCGTAGGCGTCACGCTTGGCGCTTGTCGATCCGCCAGTGCGACCTTAGCATCGGCCCCAATGGCCGATGACCAGCCCCGCGGCGCGCCCAGCGCCTCCGGCCACCGCGCCCGGCTTCGTCAGCGGCTGTTCGACGGCGGCGGCAAGGCGCTGCTCGACCATGAGCTGGTCGAATATCTGCTGGCCTTAGCCATTCCCCGTCGCGACACCAAGGACCAGGCCAAGGAGCTCATTGCTCGCTTCGGCGGGATCGGGCCGCTGCTCGCCGCCGACGCCGACACCCTGCGTCGCGAGGGGCTCAGCGATGGCGTGATCGGAGCGCTCAAGATCGCGGAGGCAAGCGCTCTGCGGCTGCTTGAGACCCGAATCGAGGGCCGGCCGATCCTGTCGAGCTGGGACGCGCTCGGCGATTATCTCTCGGCGGCGATGGCCCACAGCGCTATCGAGGAAGTGCGCGTGCTGTTCCTCAATGCCAAGAACATGCTGATCGCCAACGAGGCGATGTGGCGCGGCTCGGTCGACGAAGCTTCGGTCCATGTCCGCGAGGTCATCGCCCGCGCCATAGCGCTCGGCGCGACCGCGATCATCATCGTCCACAATCACCCCTCGGGCGACCCCAGCCCCAGCCAGCAAGATATCCGCCTCACCAGGGACCTGGTCGAAGCCGGCCGCCACATGAAGATCACCGTCCACGACCATGTCATCGTCGGCAGCCAAGGGCGGAGCAGCATGAAGGCGCTGGGGTTGATTTGAGGGGGCGAACGGCGTCCGCGATCGGCCTATCTTGCCGTTCACGGGTAGATCAGAGGCGCTAGTAAGCGGCCGCTGGCGGGCACTGGTCGGTCCATGTCAAACCGCAAGATCGGTCGAGCGCTTCATGTCCGCGAGCGCCTAGCTGATGTCGCCACGGAGGACAGAGCGATGAAGGCGGCACTTGAAAACTACCATGCCCGGATGCAGCGGGTGCTGGACCACATAGACCAGCATCTGGACGACGATCTGGATTTGGAAGCGATGAGTGGCGTCGCGGCGTTCTCGAAATACCATTTCCACCGGCAGTTCACGTCAACCTTCGGGTTGTCCGTGCATCGCTATGTCCAGCTCGCCCGAATGAAGCGCGCTTCGTACGGGCTGGCCGACGGGGACGCCCAAAGCGTCACGGACATCGCGATGGATGCCGGTTACGACGCACCGGATGCCTTCGCCCGCGCCTTTCGACAACGGTTCGGACAATCGCCTTCGTCGTTCCGGAAGTCTCCCGATTGGGAGCCGTGGCTTGCGGCCTTCGGGCCTTTAGACAATGCGAGGAGCAAGCTCATGCAGATAATCTTTGACCAAGACGACGTGACGATCCGCGATGTGCCCCCGACGCCGGTGGCGATCATGGAGCATCGGGGCGACCGGGCGAAGCTCGGCCATACGATCCAGCGGTTCAGGGCCTGGCGTAAGGCGGCTGGCCTGTCGCCCGAGGCAAGCCCAACCTTCATGGTCTTCCGCTCCGAGAGGTCTCCCGCAGTCCCGGAAGACTATAGCATTGACCTGTGCGCTGAGACTGACCAGGCGATCGAGACAAACGACGAGCAGGTGAAGGCTGGCGTGATCCCCGGCGGACGCTGCGCGGTGCTGCGCTACCCCGGCAATACCAACAATCTCGAGCCCGCCGTGCTCTATCTTTATCGTGATTGGCTTCCGGCCAGCGGCGAGGAAGCACGCGACTTCCCGATCTATTGTCGACGCCGACTATCCTTGACCCCGGAGGTGCCGATACATGAAGTCGTCGTGGAGTTGTTTCTGCCGCTGAAATAGCGCCGTCGGATGGCCGCTTGTCCCTTCCGATCGCGGGAAGCGGACAGGCCGCTATCCAACACCCAAGCTGACACCGCCGAAAAGCCTGTCCTACGGCAGTACAGTTGTGCCATGAACGTCATGGCTATTTCTCATTCTGCGCTTTGCTAACGGATAGGAAATGACGACCTAAAAACCTCATGGCAACCGTGAACATTGGGAATATCCGCGGCCCTCTCCGCCAGCGCCACCGCGATCATCATCGTCCACAACCACCCGTCGGGCCACCCCAGTCCTAGCCACCAGGACATTCGCCTGACCAGGGACCTCGTCGAAAGCCGGCCGCCACATGAAGATCACCGTCCACGACCATGTCATCGTCGGCAGCCAAGGGCGGAGCAGCATGAAGGCGCTGGGGTTGATTTAGTCGGACCGCCTAGGCCTACGCTCGACGCATTGCGGACGTTTGAGGCCGGCACGCCGGCGATTTGCGGGCAAGTCTGCTGGCTGAGAATGGTGGTCTGGATGGTCGCCGAACGTCCTTCATCAATCGCTGGGCGAAGCGGAGTCGGAGATTTTTGCCGGCGCCCGGACGCCAAAGCGAGCGAGGTCGACCAGTACCCGCCGGTTGATGAAAAACAGTCCGGCCGCGGCCGCCATGTAAAACCAGGCAAAGGCCGTCAGGGTTGTGATCAGACGCGCTTCATCGTGCTGGAGCACAACGGCGATCACAAACTGTCCAAGAAACAGCCCAAGCAATATGCCTGCGCTGCGCAGACCAAAGCGAAGCTTCAGGAGCAGGGCGACCGCGAACAGCGACTGCGCCGCGGTCAGGAAAAACTCTTCCTTCTGCCTGCCGTCGAGCGGCAGGGCCAGAAGACGACCTGCTCCCAGTGAATAGATGATCGGCAAGGATCCCACCAAAAGCGTCCATTGGTTGATCTTGTCGCTGATCAGCGCCCCCAGCGCGTAGCCGGGGCGAAGGCTGAGCGTGAACAGCACCATGATGATGATCTCGGGGGTCTCACTGGCCAACGGCCCCAGCCACTGGATCAACAGGAACTCGCTCACCCCCAGCGCACCGGCGCCGCCGATCAACGCCTGCGCGAAAGGCTCCGCCTCAAGGAGGATTACGGCGCCGGCGGCGATTGCGAGTCCGCCGATGATCTTGAATTGCTGAGAGCGCGGTAGAGTGGACAACGCCGCTGCGGGTCCGACTTCCTCGCCTTCATCATCATCGTCGTCGTCATCATTTCCGCGCGGCATTTTGCCGAGGCGCCAAAGATATCCACCGAACAGCGCAAACAGGATGACGAAATCCGTCCAGTCGATCTGCCCTTTGAGCACGATGACGAAGGAGTAGATGCTACCGATCGCGAGGAAGGAAACTTCAACCGCGTTGCCGCGGTTCAATTCCACCGCGCGTTTGCCGCTGCGCCACCAGTAAAGCAGGGCGATCGCCGGCCAGCCCAGCCCGACCAGAAGACGGTTGGCCCCAGTCATGTTGGCGGCGGCGTATTGCACATAGTTGGAGCTGGGATCGCGACCCGCCTGAAACGCATAATAAAGGTCGATGACATATTCCGGCAGCACGGTGATGAGGGCCAGCACCGCCAGTGCCAGTCCACGCGAGATATGCTCTTCGGCGGCTTCGACACCCCAAGAGAGCAGGAAGCCAGCGGATAGCATTGCCGCCCCGGAAACGGCCATCTCGGTAAGCGGTGGCAAGGGAATTGCGGCGAAGCGGAAATAGAGACCGGGCAGCAGGCCAAGGACCGCCAGCATCACTGCGCGCCAAAACCTCATCATGGGCAAAATCCTTGCGTGTAGAATCCCGGCACTGAGAGCCACGATGCGGGCGGGATGTCCACCTCGATTTTACGCCCATAAGCAGCCGCATCGAAGACAAATCCGGATGTCCGCTTTCCTACAGTCGCCAAATCGGGCAAACCGAGTTGCGGGGCTCTTTCTCAGGTTGACTAGGAACGCAAATCAGTTCTGGTTTTGAACCCGCTGAATTCTTCGCTATTAATGCGAACATTGGGAACGTTCGCGATACCTCGTCGCTTGCGCCCGGTGGATTGCGACTTCTTCCCGCCCCTGCTAGCCGCGCCACCATGGTTCCCCGCTATTCTCGTCCCGCCATGACCGCCATATGGTCATCCGAAAACCGCTACCGCATCTGGTGGGATATCGAGGTGTTCGCGGCCGAGGCGATGGGCGAGGTGGGGATGATCCCCGCCGAGGATGCGGCCACTATCCGCGGCGCCTACGATGCCGATGTGCTTGGCGAGATCGACGTGCCGGCGATCGACGCGATCGACGCGGTCACCAAACATGACGTCATCGCTTTTCTCACCTGGGCGGGCGGGAAATTGGGTCCGGAGCGCCGCTGGCTTCACCAGGGGATGACCAGCAGCGACGTGCTCGACACCTCGCTGGCGGTGCAGCTCAAGCAATCGGCCGACTTGCTGCTCGACGATCTCGACGCGCTTCTGGCCGTCCTCAAGCGCCGCGCTTTCGAGCATAAGTTGACCCCGACCATCGGCCGCAGCCACGGCATCCACGCCGAGCCAGTGACGTTCGGGCTCAAGCTCGCGCAGGCCTTTGCCGAGTTCGACCGCTGCCGCGCCCGCCTGATTGCCGCGCGCGCCGATATCGCCACTTGCGCCATCTCCGGCGCGGTCGGCACCTATGCCAACATCGATCCGGCGGTCGAAGCGCATGTCGCGAAGAAACTTGGCCTCCTCCCCGAGCCAACCTCCACGCAAGTCATTCCACGGGATCGCCACGCGATGTTCTTTGCGGCGCTCGGCGTCATCGCCAGCTCGGTCGAGCGGCTCGCGGTCGAGATCCGTCACCTGCAGCGCACCGAAGTGCTCGAAGTCGAGGAATATTTCGCGCCTGGGCAGAAGGGCAGCTCGGCGATGCCGCACAAGCGCAACCCGGTGCTGACCGAAAATCTTACCGGCCTCGCTCGGGTGGTCCGCGCGGCGGTGGTTCCGGCGATGGAGAATGTCGCGCTGTGGCACGAGCGCGATATCTCGCACTCGTCGGTCGAAAGGTTCATCGGCCCCGACGCCTGCATCACCCTCGACTTCGCGCTCGCCCGCCTGACCGGCGTGATAGACAAGCTGCTGATCTACCCCGAGCGGATGCAAAAGAACCTCGACCGCATGGGCGGCCTGATCCATTCGCAGCGCGTGCTCCTCGCCCTGACCCAGTCGGGCCTAAGTCGGGAAGACAGCTACGCGCTGGTCCAGCGCAACGCGATGAAGGTATGGGAGTCGGACGGGCAGATGCAATTGCTCGACCTGCTCAAGGCCGACCCCCAAGTCGCGGAGCGCTTGTCCGACGCCGAACTCGAAGCGCTGTTCGACCTCGATTATCATTTCAAACGGATCGACACGATTTTCGCGCGCGTGTTCGGCGGGCAGGATTGATCCGCGATGGCCGAGGCCCTGGCAATTCAGCCGATCGGGTTTCATGTCCAACTTGCCAGCGATTGGCGCGTCAGCGCGGTGTCGACCAATATCGCCGATTTCCTGCCCGTATCCGTTGACGCCATCATCGGCCAGTCCGTCACCGGGCTATTTTCGGAAAGTGCGATCCACGATATTCGCAATCGTATGGCGTTGTTGCGCGGGAGCGAGGCGGTCGAACATCTGTTCCGGATCGTCCTGGTCGATGGTGGCGAGCCGTTCGATCTTTCGATCCGTCATTCGGGCAGCGGCTACGGCCTCGACGCCGAGCGCTGTTCCGACCGTGGCTTCGGAGACGCGACGGGCATCATCGAAGGAATGCTCGCGCGGAGCGAGGAAATCGACGATGTCGCGCAGCTTTGCGAGCAGGCCGCTCGCCAGGTGCGCGCGCTGACCGGATTCGATCAGGTATCGGTCTGGATAGGCGAGGAACGGATCGCACTATCCGCGCGGAGGTCCTGCTCCCGGCCATTATCGACCCCTGGCGGAGCTGAAGTCATGATCGTCGATCTCGACATGGCGCCAGTCCTCATCCGCCTCGCGCGGGGCTGCGGTGTCGGCGCGCTCCACTCTGCCCTGCGTGTCCCCTCGCACGAGGAACGGGACTGGCTGGTGGGCACCGGCGCGCGCGCGGCCGTGGCATTTCCCCTCTCCGGCAGTGGTAAGCCATGGGGCTTGATCTGTTGCCAGCACCAATCGCCACGCCATTTGAACCTGGAACGGCGGAACATTGCGCGGCTGTTCGCCCGGATTCTCGGCCTGAGGCTCGAGGTCGCCCGACTGCGTTCGGCGGTGTTACGTGCCTAGCTTGTCGCGGATGCGGCTGAAGAAGCCCTTGCTCGCCGGGCATTCGTCGCCGGTCTCGGTGCCACGAAATTGTTCGAGGATCGCCTTTTGCTCCTTCGACAGCCTGGTTGGCGTTTCGACCAGGATGCGCGTCATCAGATCGCCGCGGCCGCGCGCGTTGAGCACGCTCATCCCCCCGCCGCGATGGCGCAGCGTTTCGCCGGACTGGATGCCCGCGGGAATCTTGATGTCGATCATTTCGCCGTCGATGGCCGGAATGGCGATCGTCCCGCCCAGCGCGGCGATGGTGAAGCTAATCGGTGCCTCGGCGATCAACGTCGCGCCCTCACGCTGAAAGAGGGCGTGGCGCTTCATGTGGACGAACAAATAAAGGTCGCCCGGCGTCGCGCCGCGCACCCCCGTCTCACCTTCGCCGGCGACGCGAATGCGGGTGCCGTCGTCAACCCCGGCGGGAATGTTGACGTTTAATTTGCGATTCTTGAGCGCGCGCCCTTCGCCGTCGCAGGCGCCGCACGGATCGGCCACCGTCTGGCCCGATCCCATGCAGGTCGGGCAGCCGCGTTCGACCACGAAGAAGCCCTGTTTGGCGCGCACCTTGCCCGCGCCGCCGCAGGTCGCGCAGGTGCGTGCCGCCGACTGACCGCGCGATCCCGACGCGTTGCACGTCTCGCACGCCGCCAGCGCTTGGATGGCGATCGTTTTTTCGACCCCGGCAAAAGCCTCCTCCAGGCTCAGTTCCAGATCGTAGCGCAGGTCGGACCCGCGCGCCGCGCTGGCCTGTTGCGCGCGCGGATCCATGAACTCGCCGAAGATCGACGAAAAAATGTCGGAAAAACCCTCGAACCCCTGCCCGCCGCCAAATGGCCCGCCCGCCGCGCCATTCTGGAAGGCGGCGTGGCCGAAGCGGTCGTAGGCGGCGCGCTTTTGCGGATCCTTGAGGCAGTCATAGGCCTCGGACAGCGCCTTGAACTTGGTTTCCTGATCGGTGCAGCCGCCGTGCCGGTCGGGATGGCATTGCATCGCCAGTTTTCGGTAAGCCGACTTGATCGTCGCCGCGTCGGCATCGCGCGCGATGCCGAGCAGTTCGTAATAGTCCTCGCTGACCATCACGGTCCCCCACGCAAGACAAGCGGCGCCGACTGAGCTTCAGCCGGCACCGCGATCGTCATCCCTTAAGCCTTTTTATCGTCGTCGACTTCCGAAAATTCGGCATCGACCACGTCCTCGTCGGCCGGGGCCGCTTCGGCGGTCGCATCCGCGGTTCCCGTCGCGGTCGCATCGGCGCCCTCGGCTTGGCTCTTTTCGTAGATCGCCTGGCCCAGCTTCATCGCCACTTGGGCGAGCGCCTCGGTCTTGGTCTTCATCGCCTCGGGATCGCCGCCCTCGACCGCGGTTTTCGCCTCGGCCACCGCGGCCTCGATCTCGGTCTTGAGGGCCTCGTCGACCTTGTCGCCATGCTCCTTGAGCTGGTTTTCGGTCGAGTGGATCAGGCTTTCGGCCTGGTTCTTGGCCTCAGCACCTTCGCGGCGCTTCTTGTCCTCGTCGGCAAACTTCTCCGCGTCCTTGACCATTTGGTCGATATCGGCGTCGCTGAGGCCGCCAGAGGCCTGGATCTTGATCTGCTGTTCCTTGCCGGTGCCCTTGTCCTTGGCGTGGACGTTGACGATGCCGTTGGCGTCGATGTCGAACGTGACCTCGATCTGCGGCACACCGCGCGGCGCCGGAGGGATTCCGACCAGGTCGAACTGGCCGAGCGCCTTGTTGTCGCTCGCCATTTCCCGCTCGCCCTGGAAGACGCGGATGGTCACCGCATTCTGGTTGTCGTCGGCGGTCGAGAAGGTCTGACTCTTCTTGGTCGGGATGGTGGTGTTGCGGTCGATCATCCGCGTGAACACTCCGCCCAGCGTTTCGATGCCGAGGCTCAGCGGCGTCACGTCGAGCAGCAGCACATCCTTAACATCGCCCTGCAGCACGCCGGCCTGGATCGCCGCGCCCATGGCGACGACTTCGTCCGGGTTGACGCCGATGTGCGGCTCCTTGCCGAAGAATTCCTTCACCACGTCGCGCACCTTGGGCATGCGGGTCATGCCGCCGACCAGCACGACGTCGTCGATCGCGCTGGCGTCGATGCCGGCGTCCTTGATCGCCTTCTTGCACGGCTCGAGGGTGCGGTTGATGAGGTCGGCGACCAACTTCTCAAGGTCGGCGCGAGTGATCGTCTCGACCAAGTGAAGCGGGGTCGTCTGCCCGCCTTCCATCCGCGCGGTGATAAACGGCTGGTTGATCTCGGTAGATTGCGCCGACGACAGCTCGATCTTGGCCTTCTCGGCGGCCTCCTTGAGCCGCTGCAGCGCGAGCCGGTCGGTCTTCAAGTCGATGCCTTCTTTGGCCTTGAACTTGTCGGCCAGATGCTCGACGATCTTGGCGTCGAAATCCTCGCCGCCCAGGAACGTATCGCCGTTGGTCGACTTGACCTCGAACACCCCGTCGCCGATCTCGAGGATCGACACGTCGAAGGTGCCGCCGCCAAGGTCATAGACCGCGATCGTTTTGCCGTCGTTCTTGTCCAGCCCATAGGCGAGCGCCGCAGCGGTCGGCTCGTTGATGATCCGCAGCACTTCGAGGCCCGCGATCTGCCCGGCGTCCTTGGTCGCCTGGCGCTGCGCGTCGTTGAAATAGGCTGGAACGGTGATCACCGCCTGGGTGACCGTCTCGCCGAGATAGGCCTCGGCGGTTTCCTTCATCTTCTGGAGCGTGAAGGCCGAGATCTGCGACGGCGAATAATCCTTGCCGCCCGCCTGGACCCACGCGTCGCCATTGCTGCCCTTGACGATCTTGTAAGGCACCAGTTCGGTGTCCTTCTTGGTGATCGGATCGTCGAAACGCCGGCCGATCAGCCGCTTGACCGCGAAGATCGTATTGTCGGGATTGGTCACCGACTGGCGCTTGGCCGGCTGGCCGATCAGCCGTTCACCCTCCTTGGTGAAGGCGACCACCGACGGAGTGGTGCGCGCACCCTCGCTATTCTCGATCACCTTGGGCTTGCCGCCCTCCATCACCGCGACGCAGCTGTTGGTCGTGCCCAGATCGATCCCGATCACTTTTGCCATAGTCTCTGCCCTCTATTAGCCCCTCGGGCGCCAATCGATGCGCCCGCGTATTGAATGATTGGAGGCGATATAGGTGCGCTCAGCAACCCGACAAGGGTTGCAAGCTGCCGAGGACAAGCGATGATTTGCGAAGCGAAACCTCGCTTGTATCGAAGAGACAGCAAGAGCCGGCGTTCTCCCCTGCCTTTACGGCATCGCCATCCCGCCGTTGACGTGCAGCGTCTGCCCGGTGACATAGCCAGCCTCGCGGCTGGCGAGATAGACCACCGCCGTGCCGACATCCTCCCCAGCGCCCATCGCGCCGGCGGGAATGCGCGACAATATGCCGGCTTTTTGCTGCTCATTCAGCGCATCGGTCATCGCCGAGGTCATGAACCCGGGCGCGACGCAATTGACCGTGATGCCGCGGCTGGCGACTTCCTGCGCGATCGCCTTGGACATGCCGATCAGGCCCGCTTTCGATGCGACATAATTGGCCTGCCCCGGATTGCCGGTCACCCCGACCACCGAGGTCACCGACACGATCCGCCCGAAGCGGGCGCGCATCATCGGCTTGCAGGCGGCGCGCATCAGCCGGAACGCGGCTTCTAAATTGACGCGGATCACCTGGTCCCACTCCTCGTCCTTCATCCGCATGGCGAGGTTGTCGCGAGTCACCCCGGCGTTGTTGACGAGAATATCGAGCTTGCCCAGTGCTTCGACCGCGCGCGGCACCAACTGGTCAACCTGGGCCGCATCGCCAAGATCGCACACCAGCGCCACATGATCGCCGCCCAACTCCTTGGCGAACGCCTCGAGCTTGGCCGCGTTGGACCCCGACAAGGCCAGCCGAGCGCCCTGAGCGCTGAGCGCGCGCGCAATCGAACTCCCCAACCCGCCCGAAGCCCCCGTCACCAATGCCGTCATTCCGTTGAGGTCAAACATTCGTCGATCCTTCAATTTGTTCGCGCAGAGGCGCAGAGGCGCAGAGAGATCGGTGATCGTTGACGAGCCTTCTAATCCCTCCCTTCAGCGTCTCGCCGCCAAAGTTGAGAAGCAACCCCACGGGCTGCTTAGTCAGCCGCAAATAGGTCAACAGCTGCTTGCTGTGAACCGCGCTCAGTCGCTCGACCGACTTGATCTCGACGAGCAATCGCTCGTCCACCAGCAAATCGATGCGGAACGCCGCCGGAAATTGCAGGCCTTCAAACTCAATGTCGATCGCTCGCTGGCGAGCGACCGAATAGCCCATTTGCGAAAGCCGTGCGGCGAGCACCATTTCATAAACTGATTCAAGAAGTCCGGGACCGAGCTCGCGGTGAAGACGTAAGGCCACATCGATCACGTCACCGCTAATCCGATTAATATCGATCACGCGAAACCCTCTCTGCGCCTCTGCGCCTCTGCGCGAACTCCTAAAGTGATTTCGCCAGCGCTTCGATATCTTCCATGGTCACCACGCTCGTCACCCTGGCGTCGGGGGCGATGCGCTTAACCATGGGGCCGAGCACCTTGCCCCCCAGCTCGACGAACTCCTCGACCCCGGCCGCAGCCATGTTGGCGATGCTTTCGCGCCAGCGGACCATGCCGGTGACCTGCTCGACCAGCTGCTCGCGGATCGTCCCCGGATCGAGCACCGGCGCGGCGGTGACGTTGGCGTAGAGCGCCACGTTGGGGGCCTTGATTTCGGTCGCGGCCAGCGCCTCGGCCATGGCATCGGCGGCGGGCTGCATCAATGGACAGTGGAACGGCGCCGACACCGGCAGCAAAAGCGCCCGCTTGGCGCCCATTTCCTTGGCTAGTCCGATCGCCCGCTCGATCGCGCCCACGTGCCCCGAAATGACGACCTGCGAAGGATCATTGTCGTTGGCGACGGTGCACACCTCGCCCTGCGCAGCTGCCTCGGCGATCTTCTGGGCGAGCTCGATATCGGCGCCGAGCAGCGCCGCCATCGCACCCATACCGACCGGCACCGCCGCCTGCATCGCCCGCCCGCGCAGCTTCAATAGTTTGGCCGTCGTCGCCAGGTCGAACGACCCCGCCGCCGAAAGCGCCGAATATTCGCCGAGGCTATGCCCGGCGACGAAGCTCGCGGCCCTGCCCAGCTCGACCCCGCCCTCGCGGGTCAGCGCCGCGAACACCGCTAGCGCATGCGCCATGATCGCCGGCTGCGCGTTCTCGGTCAGCTTGAGCTCTTCCTCGGGTCCCTCGCGCATCAGTCGGAAGAGCGATTGGCCGAGCGCCTCATCGACCTCGGCGAACGTGTCGCGCGCGGCGCGGCTCGCCTCAGCCAAGGCCGCGCCCATGCCGACCGCCTGGCTGCCTTGGCCGGGAAAAAGAAACGCGCGCATCGTCATCCCCTGGTTGTTGCCGCGCGACTAGGACGGCGCTGACCGATTGCCAAGACCGCGCGCAGATGCAAAGCCGTGCCATGGAGCTTCATGCCGCCCCGCCGCCGCCGCCTCGCCCGCCGCAATCAAAGCGCCTCGGCGGGGTCATGAGCCTCGCCATGGTGGTCGGCACGATCATCGGCTCCGGCATCTACGTCCTACCGGCAACGGTCGCGCCTTATGGCTGGAACATCGTCATTGCCTTTGCGGTCACGATCGCCGGTACCGTCTGCCTTGCTCTTTCCATGGCCCGGCTTGCCCGGCGCCTGCCGGGTGGCCCGTACAGCTATATTACGGTGGCATTCGGCGACACCGCGGCGTTTGTCACGATGTGGACCTATCTCGTGTCGCAATGGACTGGTATCGCGGCGGTCGCAATCGCCGCCGGCGGTGCGCTGGGTTATGTCTTCCCGGCCGTCGGTTCGGGCGTTCCATTGGCCGTCGTCGCGATTGTCTCGATCATCGCCTTGACGCTCGTCAACATGTCAGGCGCGCGATCGGCAGGGTTTGTCCAGGTCGCGGCCACACTCATCAAGATCGTGCCGTTGCTGCTCGTCGTCCTGCTCGTCCTGCTCCGCCTCGGCAGCGGGCAAGCGCTCGAGCCGCTCTCTTCGGCCCCGATCAGCCTGGCCGGCATTACCGCCGCTGCGGCGCTCATGCTGTTTGCGTTCACCGGCTTCGAATCCGCCGCGGTGAGCGCCAATGTCACCGACCACGACACTGACGTCGTGCCCAGCGCGACGATCAACGGCACCGTTTTCGTCGCTGCCATCTACCTCACAGCGACGCTCGCCGTGCTGTTCCTGCTGCCAAGCGTAGTGGCGGGTGCATCGGGCGCGCCCTTCGCCGATGCGACCGCCCCGGTGCTTGGAACCGTCGCGGGCGCATTTGTCGCCATCGTCGCTGCGATCAGCGCGCTTGGCGCCGGGAACGCCCTGATCTTGCTTTCGGCCGAAGTCGCCCGCGCCATTGCCAATGCGGGCGACCTGCCGCCAGCTTTCGCGCGCACCAATCGGGCGGGCGTTTCGCCCGTTTCGCTCATCGCCGGCGCCGTGGTCGCCATCCTGCTGGTTCTCGCCAGCATCAGCGACAGCTTCGTCGCGGTGTTCACGTTCGTTGCGCTGATTTCGGCGGTTTCCGCGTTGGTGCTTTACCTCGTCTGCGCGCTGGCAGCGCTTAAGCTGAAGGCGGAAAAGCCGCTCCTCGCCGGTATCGCCATCCTTTACGCGATCGCCATGTTCATTGGCGCGGGACTAGAGGCAACGTTGTGGGGCCTCGCCCTCGCCGCCGCCGGGCTCCCGGTCCGCTGGCTGTCGCGCCGCTTCAGTTCCGCCGCGACCAGCCCGGCGGCGGCAACCGTTCCAGCCGCGCCTCGGGAATGAGCCGCCGCAATTTCTGAGCGAACGCGCGTAACGACACTTCGCTCGTCCCCAGCGGCCCGGCTATATAGGACGGCGAGCCCATCCCCGCCTGCACCCGGCTGATCAACTCAGTATCCTCGGCATTGACCCGCCGGTTGATCCGCCAGTTCAAATAGCGCGCCACCTTCATCTCCCTTCGACAATCGGGCAGCGCATAGCTAATTTCGCGGATCACCGTCTCGGTCGCCGACACCGGCAGGAACTGCATGAAGTCGACCTGGTCGGGATAAATGTCGAACGCGACATTGGGGAACAGTTTGTAATAAAGCCACTTCTTGCGGTGCGACGGCGGCAGATACTCCACCTCCGGCAGAAACTTCTGATAGGCCCGCTCGCTCGGGTTGGCCGACGGCGTTTCGCGCAGCTCGCCCTCCATCCGGTCGACATGCTCCTGCGCTTCGATTCCATAGCTCCGCCCGAACAACCGCGTCAGCCCGGGATGCCCGACCGGAATGTGCAGCGCGTCCGAATAATTGTCGGCGATGGTCTTCCAGTTGAGCGGGCGGCGGCGAAGCGTCACCCGCCCGATCGCCCGCAATTCCTCGAACCGGTAAGGCGCCACTTCGTCCTCATAGGGCGCCATCATCTCGACCACCGACGGCGCGCCGGGCTCCAGCGTCACGAACAGGAAGCCGCGCCACGCCTCCAGCGCTACCGGGAACAGCCCCAACTTGGCCGGGTCCAGCCCCGGATAATCGCTCCGGTGCGGCACGCCGAGAAGCGCCCCGTCACGGCCATAGCTCCACGCATGATAGGGGCAGGTCAGCACCCGGGCGCATCCCGCCTCACCGTCGACCAGCCGCGATCCGCGGTGGCGGCAGACGTTGGCGAAGGCCCGCACCACGCCATCGTCGCCGCGCATGGCGATCACGCTCTCGTTCAGATAATCGAGGCTGCGCCACTCGCCCGGCTCGGCGATCTCGCTCTCGTGGCAGACGATTTGAGGCGCCGCGCGCAGGAATGCCCGCGTCTCCGCCGCCAGGAACTCGGCGTCGTGATACAGCCAACCCGGCAAGCTCATCCCGTCGAGCGCGTCGGGCTCGGGTATCGGCCGAATGGGCAGCGCTTCGTTCATCCCGGCTTCTTATCAGCAAACAGGCTTTCGCAAACAGGTCGATTCAGGTTATTGACCCGGGTAACGAAATTGGGGGGCGCATTCATGCCGCTGTTTCTCGACATTCATCGGGTTCCCGGGGCCAGCTCGGAAGATTTGCGCAAGGCCCACATGGCCGATCTCGATGTGCAGAAGAAGCATCGCGTCGACTATCGGAAATACTGGTTCGATCAGAAATGCGGCAAGGCCTTCTGTCTGGTCGAGGCGCCCGATGCCGAGGCGGCCATGGCGGTTCATCGCGAATCGCACGGGCTGGTGGCGGAAAAGATCATCGAGATCGATCCCGACCTCGCCGAAGGCTTTCTCGGCGGCGGAATGGTCAACGACGCCGGCGCGGCGATGGTCCCCGGCAGCCGTGACCAATATGACAATGCCGTACGCAGCGTGTTGTTCACCGACCTCGTCGGCTCGACCGAGATGGCCCAGCGGATGGGCGACCAGGCCGCGTTCGACCTTCTGTCGGTCCACGACCGCATCGTCCGCGAAGCGGTCGAGGCGAGCCACGGCAAGGTCATCAAGCACACCGGCGACGGCATCATGGCGGTGTTCGTGTCACCCGTCAGCGCGGTCAAATGCGCCTGCCGGATCCAGGAGGCGGTACGCGCCGCCCAGGCCGACGAGGCAACGCCGGCCTTCGCCATCCGCATCGGCGCTTCGGCGGGCGAGCCGATCGAGCGCGACAACGACTTCTTCGGCACCACCGTCAACCTCGCCGCGCGGCTGTGCGCCGCGGCCAAGCCGGGCACCGTGCTGGTCACCAACGGGATTGCCGAGCTGTGCCTCGGCAAAGGCATGCGCTTCGCCGATCTAAAGCGCGTCACCATCCGCGGCTTCGACGAAAAAATCGGCACCCGCGAAGTCATGATTAGCTGCTAGCCGAGCCACCGAGCATAGCGACGCCGGCGCGCAGCGCCGCCGACGCTATGTCGAGAGACGGCGAGGCCCGGCCGACGAGTCGCGAAGCGAACCCGATCGACGTCACGGATTCACTCCGTGACGGCCCTTGCACTGCCCGCCGCGCCAATGCACGGTCGCCCCGCTCGGGAGTGGAGGGTGCGTGACGGTCGAAGAGTTCATCGCCAAGTGGGAAAATTGCTCGGGCAGCGAGCGCGCCAACTACGCGGTTTTTCTGACTGAGTTCGCCGGTGTGCTCGGCGTCGAGGCTCCCGGCCCATCGGATGATTACCGCATCGACGCGCCCGTCTCCGGCGGCGCGGAAAAGGGCGGCACCGGCTTCATCGATCTGTACAAGCGCGGCCATTTCATCCTTGAAGCCAAGCAGAGCAAGGTCTGCGAACTGCCGTCGCTCCCCGGATTTGGCGGGCCAGCCACTGAAACCGGCGGGCGATACGATGAGCTGATGCGCCGCGCATTTCGCCAGGGGCGGCGATATGCACAAAGCCTGCCTGACCCGCCGTGGCCACCGTTCATCATCGTCCTTGATGTCGGCCGCGCCTTCGAAATCTACTTCGATTACGGCGGCAATGGGCGCGACTACCGCTTCTTCCCGGACCGATCCGGCTATCGCATCCCCCTAAGGGCGCTGCGCGATCCGAACATCCGCGAGCGATTTCGGGCGATCTGGACCAATCCAAAAAGCCTCGACCCTGCGCTGGTTACCGCCGAAGTCACGCGCGACATCGCGCGGCGTCTCGGCTCGGTCAGCAGCTGGCTGGAGGAAACCCAGCGCCTGAAAAGCGGGGCCAATGCGGCGGATTGGGAACATTCGCGCGAGCTTGAGGAAACCAGCCTCTTCCTGATGCGCATCCTGTTCTGCATGTTTGCGGAAGATGCCCAGCTCCTTGCCGACGACCCCGACGAGCGCCCGTTCAAAAACTTCCTCCGGCGCACGCTGAACGACGACGAGGGGTTCCGTCGCGGACTTGCCGACCTTTGGCAGAAAATGGGGCAAGCCCACCTTGCCGACCGCTGGACCTTCGCGTTCGAGCACCCCGTCAAATATTTCAACGGCAGCCTGTTTGCCGAGACGCGAATCTACGAGCTGGCCCGGGCGGAGCGGGGCGAATTGCTCGCCGCCGCAGAGCATGAATGGAAGAATGTCGAACCAGCGATTTTCGGTACGCTTCTCGAACAGGCGCTGACCGCCAGCCAGCGCTCGCATCTTGGTGCGCACTATACGCCGCGTCCATTCGTCGAGCCCATCGTCGAAGCGACGATCACCGAGGTGCTCCGTGGCGAATGGGAGGTTTTGGAAGCCGGCATCGAAGGGCTGGAAACCGCGGACCGCCTCCGCCAACTGCGTACTTTCCACGACCGACTGGCGTCGGTTGCCGTACTCGACCCCGCCTGCGGCACCGGAAACTTCCTCTACGTCGCGATGGAGGCGTTGCTCGGCCTCGAAGCCAAGGTCATTCAGGCGATCGAGGATTTGAGCGGCGAGGTCGCATCGCGCGTCGGCCCCGGCCAGTTCCACGGGCTCGAAAAGAACCCGCGCGCCGCCAAGATCGCCGAGCTGGTGCTGTGGAT